>CALDDL010000344.1 GCA_937936675.1 uncultured bacterium | reverse complement strand
TGAAAATAGAATCTCAAAGAAAATGCTATTAGTAAAATAGTTTATTCTTGGTGCCGTAGATAATCTGCGGCACCGGATATTTTTTTAGTAATAGAAATTCTTAAAAAATAATTTATAAATAAGTTTATATTTGGAGTAATTATGAAAAAATATTTTTTTCTATTAGCCATCGTGTTGTTATTTCAATCAACACAAAATTTATTAGCCCAGACTTATGGAAAGATAATCTCTAAAGAAGAGGCAGATTCCTTATTTGGAGAAATATTAGAATCCAAACCGGTAACAGTTAGTGATTTTATGTTAATATTGGAAAAATCGAATTCTTATCTCATGTTTTTATTAGAAGACGGAGAATTAGTTATTAAAAAAGAAGGGCAGGAAATTGTGTATAAAAGCGGCACTAATGAACTAATCGGTGGGATATTCCATGTTTTTAGCAAGTCAATTATAATGGAATTATTATCAAGGGGTCAATCAGAATTTGTTCTGATTGACAGAAGAGAGAAAGAATTATGTATCTCATACGAAAACTATATTTTAGAATTTGGTATGGAATGTCCTCCGTTCTGTTTATAGAATAATCTCAAAATCATTATGATTTTACTGAATGTAAATTGGATTAATATGAAATATTAGAGAAACTAACTTATGAAACATTATATTATTTAAAAATATTAATTATGATTAAACTTATATATATCCTATATCTCTCAATGTTTATTTGGCTATTGACTCCCTATAAACAATTTGGTACGAAGTATTTTTGGTATTTTGTTCTAATGGCGATTTCTGATCCATTAGCATTTCTTATTATAAAATATACTAACATTAATACCATGCAATTTTTTCTATTTATTCTTGCACTTCAATTTTCTACATTACTTAAGAAAAAAAGAATTATGATATTTGCTTTACTATCTTTTGTAATAAATTCCTTGATTATCATCTTAATCTCAAACCCAAATATTATTCGCTCAATAGGCGCAATATATCTTATTTCTATTCTTTTAGTCTTAATTACCGAGCAATATTTCTACTATGAAAATAAATCTTTCAATTTATTCCTATCCCTTATGATTCTAAATGTTCTCATTAATTTTATCAGATTTATTTCAATGGCTATCAGTCCATCTTGGGGAGTAACTACTTTCTATATCGGCTTAATAGTTCAATTAGTTTTTGGGCTTCTTTTTACTTTTATAAATATCAATACTAAGTTTAAGACAAAAGTATGAAAGATTATTCTGAGGTAAAATATCAATACAAGTTATGAAATTAATTACGATCATTTTTTTACTCTACTTAATCCCTTATTTGTTGCAATAATACTTGCAGCTGCAATTACTGCTATTTCTATTCTATTTATAGTAAAATATATCACTCCATTAAGAATCAGACTAAAGAAGGAGAGGAAGAGCTATAATATTGAAAGAGCCGGATATTTAGATGAATTAGAGCAGTATAAAAGCAATCTGATAGCACTATCGGATAAATTGGAAAAACAAAATCAGGTAATAAAAAGCTCAATTGGTGATATTCTTCACGATGAAATTGGTCAACAATTAACGATACTAAAATTGAAGATATCGCATCTCGAACCAAATATTCAAGATCAAATACTTCCGGATCTTATTTCTATTCAAAAAAATATTCGTGAAATAGCTCATGATTTTTCTAAAACGCAGGTGGATAATTTGGGGTTAATAACTTCTGCACAAGGACTAATTAATGAAGCTGAGAAAAATTCCGGAATAGAAGGTAGTTTCGAGTATTCAATTGAAAATGAACTTGAGAATAATATTTCTTATCAATTAAAAAATCTGGTGCTTAATTGTATTCAAGAAGGGCTTAATAACATTATAAAGCATTCCAGGGCTTCAAAATTTTTAATAACAATTTCGATTCATGAAGATTTTATTGATCTCTCTATTGCCGATAATGGGATAGGGTTGAAACAAAATTTTGATAATATGATTCTTACCGAAGAAACCGGAATTGGATTATTTCGTATTAAAGAGAGAATCAAAGCATTTAAGGGTTCTCTTGATCTAGTAGATAGCGATGAGTATTCGACAGTATTATTTATTACTTTACCAATAGGTGAACTCAATGGAAAAAATTAAAGTTTTATTTGCGGATGACCATAATCTTGTACGTCAAGGGATTATAGGATTATTAAAAGAGAGTGAGAAGATAATAGTAGTAGGTGAGGGAGAATGCGGAAGAGATATAATTGAAAAATATCCACTCGTAAATCCTGATATTGTGTTAAGCGATATAACAATGCCGAATCTATCAGGGTTTGATGCGGCAATTGAGATTTTGAAAAACTATCCCGATGCAAAATTTCTCTTCCTTTCGATGTTCCATAGTGAAGAATATATTTATAAAATACATTCAATCGGAGGAAAGGGGCTCATATCAAAAGATACGAATGTGGAGGATCTTGATTTAGCAATAACGAGAGTTTGTGATGGTGGACGTTTTTACAACAATTTATCGGAAGATGAGATAAACGATATTATCCGTAGGTTTGAAGCTTTGTCCAATAAAAATAGGCCATATAACCTTGAACTATCTCCAAGAGAAAGGGTAATAATGAGGCATTTAGCCAAAGGGAAATCGAGCGAGGAGATAGCTTTAGAAATCGGGATAGGGAAGAGATCAATAGATGCAGCACGATCTGCTATTATGAATAAGCTTCGCCTTAATACTTCGGCGAAACTATTAGCCCATGCGGTAGAGAATTATAATGATTAATTATTTTTTCTTTTCACCTGTAATCGGATGAGTTTCGTAGATTAGGAATTTGGCACGAGGTTTATAACCGGCTCCGTATCTATTTGCATAGACATAAGTAAACTCAGCACCGAGGAATAAGATTTGTGCGGAGTAGTAGATCCATAAAAGAAGAACAACAAGCGAACCGGCTGCTCCATAAGTGGAGCTAAGTGCGCTATTACCAAGATAGAGACCGATTAAATATTTTCCTAATACAAATAGTAATGAAGTGGCAAGTCCACCGACCCACACATCCTTCCACTTAATATTTACATCGGGTAAGATTTTGAATATCATCGTAAAGAGTAAAAAGATTACCGTAAGCGAAATTAATCCATTGACTAAATCTAAGAGGAATATAGGAATAGAGATAAAATTTTCATTAATCTTATTACTTATAAAAGAAAGAATAGCACTTATTACCAATGAAACTAATAGTAGAAAGCCCGTAGTAATAATTAAAGCTAGTGACTGAACTCTATCGACCACAAGACCTTTAATTACACTTCTCTCCGAACTCGCTCTTACTTTCCAGATCATATTTAAGGATTCCTGAAGTTCGACGAAAACAACCGTGGCACTTATAACAACAGTAAAAAAACTGATGATTAAAGCAACAATACTTGATCCGTTTTGACTAGTATTTTTAATTGTTGTTTGAACTACTTCGGCACCGTCCTGTCCGATAAGTCCTTGAATTTGGTAGAAGAGTTCGCCTCGGGCTGCTTGATCTCCGAAAGCCAAACCACCAATTGCAATTACAATAATAAGCAAAGGAGCGAGAGAGAAGATGGTATAAAATGATAATGCCGCTCCAAGTTTTGGAGCTTTATCATCGATAAATTTATCGACTACCTCTTTAATAAACGACCATGCATCTTTTAGAAATATTTTTATCTTCATAATAGTATCATAATGCTTTTTTTAAGTTTTTGATGTTGCGGGTTTCTTCTTACTTCTTCGTTTAGGGAGGCGAAGAAGTTTTTTATTTTCATAAATTTTATCCTTACCAAGCAGAAATCCAAATTCTTTTAATGAATCGATTCGATCGAAAATAACTTTAAGTATTGCAATAATGGGGAGCGAGAGGAACATACCTGCGATACCCCAGAGTGCACTTCCAACCAATACTGCTACTATAGCTATAAACTCATTTATACTTACTCTTGAACCGACTATCTTTGGCATAATTATATTGTTATCGACGAATTGGATAAAACTAAAAATAATTGTAACCCATAAAACATAAATGGGAGGCTCAGTGGCGAGTACGACAATTAAAATCAATATCATTGCCACTATTCCGCCTATATAGGGAATTACGTTCAATAAAGCTGCAATAACGCCAAGTAGTAGTGAATATCGAATTCCAAGAGCAAATAGACCTACAACATTCATAAGCCCGACAAGCCCTGTTTCTACGATAATACCAACGAGAAATTTTTGGATTAGAACTCTGGATTTCTCCAATATTTCTGTAACGAGTGAGTGTTTCTCTTTATCAAATAAGAGAACTACAAATTCAAGGAAAAATTCTTTATAAAATAATATGAGGAATATATAAACAGGAATTAAAAACATAATTACTAATACGTTCCCGATCGACATTATTGTGGGACCGATAAGAGATTTAAGTCCAGTTATACCTTTATCCTTTGATTCGGCAATCCAGCTATTTACTTTACCATGGCTTACGTCAAAAGAACGCGCTGCCCAGTCAGTTCCGCTTTTAATAATAGAATCGAATTTATCATTTAATTGAGGCAGCATATCGCCGAACATAATTATTTGAACAGTCAAGAAATAGATCAATCCGGCTAATAAAAGAAATGATATTAGGATGGAAATAAGTATTGCAATAATTCTATTAATTCTATATTTGACAAAATATTCTACAATCGGGTCTAATAAAATTGCGAAGATGAGGGAGAACAAAATAGGTACAATGATATCCGTACCGATATAAAGTATAAAAAAGAACCCAATAATCCCCAAGGTCATTAAGGAAAATTTTTGATATAGTGGAATATCACTCTTTGTTGGCATTCGATTCCTACTATTTATCTTGAGAAAAAATTAATGTACTATACGCGTATTCTTTACATTCATTACCAGATATATAAATAATAGCTTCCATTCCTTGTTGGTTATTCTTATTTATTTCTTTATTCATAATTTCGGATGCCTTTAATTTTGTATTGTTTAAAATATGGTAAGAAGAGTATTATAAAACAGAGTATAACTTTCATTAATTTTGTAAATAATCGGGATTAAGGTTGTAGTGAAAATTATTAAATACATGTAGTTTATTATACTACTTTTCAATAAAAATCTTGCAATTATCCATAGTGTTTATGTAAATTGACTTTTATTATACAATGAGAGTTTATATGGATTTTTATTCATTAATGCCTTCAATAGCGCTTTTGGTGAATGCTCTCTTGATGTATTATATTATCATTCAAAAACAAAATTCGCCCATAAATAAAAATTATATTTTTTATTCACTCAATCTTCTGTTTCTAATATTAATTGAATTAGTAACTTTGAATCTTGGAGCTGAATCACTTGAGATTTGGTTCCGAATCGCATCAATATTTTGGCTCTCAATCGGATTTTGGTTTCTGAATTTTGCCTATGCTTTCACAAGTAAGAAAAGAGATTGGAAATTTTTTATAATGAACTTCATCACTCTTTTAAGTGTAATAGTGTCTTTATTTACAAATCAGGTAATAAAAGGAGTGAGATATTCGGCTTCAGGACCCGATGAAGTAATAGGTAATCTTTTTTATCCACTTGTAATAATATCGATTGCAATTCCGATGGTAAGCGGCTTATATCTAATAATGCAGCATGGAATGATAACAAAAAATAACTCCCAAAGAAGAGCAGCTAACCTTATATTTATGGGAGGGATATTTAGTTTATTAATTGCAATTTTAGCATATCTCATATTACCTTCAGTATTCAACATTAAAAGTCCATTCCGATTTGCAGAGTCAGTGAGTGTTATCCATTCATTTTTTATTTTTCTTGCCATTCACGATCAAAGAATTTTTTCATTAAAACTTGAGGATATTTCTTCTAATTTATTTAGTTCGATGGTTGATGGGGTAATTGTCCTAAATGAATCAAAGGAAATTATCCATATTAATGATACGGCAAAAGAAATATTTAATTTAGAAAACGATAATGATAGAAATCCTTTATTATCCAGAATATTGGAAGAAGCATATAATATCAATGAAAATAGAAGAGAGGAAAAGGAGTATCAAATAAATGGAGAGAATAAATTTATTCTAATTACAAGAAGTACGATAAATAGCAATGAACATAAAATTGGAGATATGTTTTTCTTTAAAGATATTACATCTAGGAAAGAGACAGAAAAAAAATTAATTGAGAGTGAAACAAAATATAGAAATATTGTAGAGAAGCATCCACATGGAATAATAGAAACCGATTTAGATGGAATGATTACGATTGTCAATCAAGCTTATGCAGATTTGTATGAATTTAATATGGAAGAAATGATAGGAAAAAAAGCATGGGAAATTCATACGGATGAGGAGTTTATAAAAAAGATAAAAGATTTTTTAATAATTTCAAAAGACGGGACATTAGAACCCACAACTCAAATTGCGCCACGAAAAACCAAATCGGGTAAAATAATAGAGATACAAATAGACTGGATATATAAGAGAAATTCAAAAGGAGAGGCAACAGGACATCTTACGGTAGTAACGGACGTAACCGAAAAAAGAAAAAATGAGAGAAGATTAGTTCAGCAAAAAACCATGTTAGCTCAAGCCGAGGAATTAGCTCATCTTGGAAGTTGGGAATATAATATTAAAACTAATATGCTCCATTGGTCTGAGGAGTTATATAAGATATTCGGTGTAAGTGAAATGGAGCATACTCCATCTTTAGATGCTTTAGAAAAAATACTTCATCCGGATTATAGAGACAGAATATTAAAAAATCTTAAAAATTTTATCGCTAAAGGGGAGACTCTTTCGCAGTACGAAAAGATTGTAAGACCGGATGGAGAAATAAGACATCTACAAACAAATGCAATTAAGCGAAAAGACGAGAACGGGGAAGTAACTAAAATAATAGGTGCTACTTTAGACGTTACCGATTTAAGAAAAATGGAGGAGGAATTATTATATTCTCAAAAACAATTAAGGGCATTAACCGAAAAACTGCAATTATCTCGTGAAGATGAAAGGAAATTTTTAGCGCGTGAAATTCATGATGAATTTGGTCAACTGCTAACCGCATTGAAGATGGATGTGGACTTAATGATTGATGACTTGGAGAATAATAATCCAAAGACAGATTTAATGATAATGAATTTAAAAGCAATCGAATCTCTTATAATAAAAGCTATCACATCGGTACAAAATATTGCAACTATGCTTCGACCGGACGTGCTTGATCATTTAGATTTAGTTTCTGCCCTCGAATGGCAATTAAAAGAATTTGAAAAACGATTTAAAATAAATACTTCAATGAGAAAAGAGGTGATAGAGCAAAATTTCGATGATAAAACTCGACTCGGATTATTTAGAATTTTCCAGGAGGGATTAACTAATGTTGCAAGGCATTCAAATGCTACAGAAGTAAAAGTTGACTTAATCATAAATAATTCTATATTTGAGTTGAAAATTGTGGATAATGGCATCGGAATAAGTCAAGATAACTTGGATAGTCTTAAATCAATCGGTATAATCGGAATGAGAGAAAGAATTATATTATTGGACGGAGAAATAGATATAAAGAATCATGAAGCGGGGGGAGTGGAACTTCATTTAAAAATGCCTATTTATAAGGATAGTTATGAAAGTAATATTAGTCGATGATTTCGAATTAATCCGAGACGGATTAAAAAAAGTAATATTGAAAGAGAAGGATATTGAAATAGTAGGTGAGGCAAGCAGTGCCGAAGAACTTTTTGATTTGCTTCAAACGACAAAGGTAGATATAATAATTTTAGATATAGCATTACCGGGAAGAAGCGGATTAGACATTATAAAGGATGTTCTATTTCAGCAACCGGATGTGAAGATATTAATCTTAAGTATGCATCCTGAAGATAGGATGGCAGTAACTGCATTAAGAGCAGGGGCTTCGGGATATGTTACAAAGGCTATGGCTTCTAAGACAGTTGTAGAGGCATTAAGAAAAATTCAGGAGGGTAGAAGATATATAAGCTCAAGTCTTGCCGAGTATCTTGCACAGGAATTGAATGCTGATTATGAAAAGCCGCTTCATGAAACATTATCAACTCGTGAATTTGAAGTAATGAAATTAATTGCAGAAGGGAAGCCTGTAAGAGAGATAGCTGAATTGTTATTTATTAGCGTAAATACTGTTACTTCATACCGCTCAAGAATAATGGAAAAAATGAGAATGAAAACGAATGCAGAGATAATCCGATATGCAATTGAAAAGGAACTGATTTAATTAAGCACGAGAACTAAATCCTTGTGGTGAATAATGCCACAAGGGAGTACAAGCATTTGCCTCATTTACAATTTCGCAATACCTACAATAATCACACATTAATTGCTCTACCATAAGAGCCTCTTCATTCCTTAAGTTTAGGGTAACAAAAAAGGAGAGGTAACCATGAAGCACATAAAAGTATTATCAATCGTTTCTATTTTATTCGTAGCAGGTTTTGTATTAGCAGCATGCAGTGAAAAAGACGATAGGTACCAAGCCGAGCGCAGCGATCTAACCCTAAGATTAAATGAATCAATCAGAAAGATTGATTTGAAAATTTCTGATTTAGAAAGGCAGCGTGAAGGTGCATCAGAAAGTGTTCAGGATATGATCGATAAGAATATCGAAACACTTAAAGAGAGAAAAGAAAATTTAGAAGACAGACGCGATGATATAAATAATACTCTCGATGATAAATGGGAAGCCTTTAAAGCAGACGTAAATCAATCAATTGACGATACAGAAAATTGGTTAGAGAATGCAAAGTTGGACGTTCAAGAAGAATTAAATATGGATAAAAAATAATTTATTATAAACGTTAGGAGCAAAATATATGCTATGGACAATATTTGTAATTTTGATGGTTTTATGGCTTTTAGGTTTTGTTACCGGATATACAATCGGCGGATTCATTCATATTCTTCTGGTAATTGCAATCGTAGTAGTGCTGATACGAGTAATTACGGGACGAAAACCGGTTTAGATTATACTCGGTAAAAAGTAGTATGGAATATTTTTTCACTAAATGATAGGAGTACATTATGGATACATTAAGAATAAAAGGTAAATGGAATCAGGTAAAAGGAAAGTTAAAACAAGAATATGCTGATTTAACTGACGATGATTTAATGTACGTTGACGGAAAAGAAGATGAATTACTTGGTAAACTTCAGGATAAAATCGGTAAATCTAAAGATGAAACGATTGACTTAATTAACACTTATGCTGATGAATATGATGACGATGAAAGAATCTAATTCATAACAATTAACTAATCTTTTGTTTTAAAGAAAATTGATTTTAATCTATCCGAAATTCCTGATATATACAGCATATAATTTCGGATAGATTTTTTTCTTTTCTTAAAAATAAAAATCCATTGGGGGAAAGAAATGGTTAATATTATGGGACAATCGAAAATAAAAGAAAATTGGGAGCTGATAAGGAATAGACTAAAAGAAAACTTCAAAAATTTATCCGAAGAAGAACTTGAATATACTGATGATGAAGAGGAGCTTTTTAATAATATTCAGAAGAAACTAAAAGTTTCTCGTGAAGAACTATTATATTTATTCTATTTGTATATATATGGCTAGGAGGAATGAAATGAAAGAAAATAATTATGTGAAATTATCTTTAATGATGCTCGTATCATTTATTATAATGTATTTGGTAATGTTTTTGAACATTGTCGATATAAGCCATTTTTATATTAGTTTGACTCGGATATATATGGCATTATTGATGGTACTGCCAATGGTAATTGTTATGATAACCTTTATGCCGGGAATGTATCAAAATCAAAAATTGAATAAGGTATTAATTTCCACGAGTGCAATATTATTTTTCGTTGTGGTATTTTTCTTACGTCAGCAAATATTTGTTACCGATAGTCAATATATGAAAGCGATGATCCCGCATCATTCATCGGCAATTTTAACAAGTAAGCAGGCAACGATAAGAGATATTGAAGTAAGGAAACTTGCAAATGATATAATTGAGGCACAAGAGAGAGAAATAAGATTAATGAAAGAATATTTGCAGCGAATAAATCAATAATGAATATATAGATGAATCTACATTCGGATTATCCATTTTGGTTAATAAAAGACGGAATATATAACTCATATCCCAAGCTCTCCAATGATATTAAGACGGAAATAGTAATTATCGGAGGAGGGATTACAGGCGCTTTAATTTCTCATAAACTAACTCAAGCAGGATTTGAAGTTATAGTATTAGAGAAAAATCATATCGGTCAAGGAAGCACATCGGCAAGCACCGCCCTCATACAGTATGATATCGACACCCCACTTTTTAAATTAAATAAAATATATGGCGAAGAGAATGCCGAGAAAGCATATCAGCTTGGAGGGGATGCGATAGATAAGCTGGAAGAATTAACAAATAAGTTTAAGGATAAAGCTGATTTTAAGAAGCACAAAAGTTTATTTATTGCAAGTTATAAAAAGCACGTTAGTGAAATATTAGTACCGGAATTTGAAGCGAGAAAGAAAGCAGGATTTAATGTTAGATTATTGAGTGAAGAAGAATTAAAATCTCAATTTGGATTCTCGGCTCCGGGGGCAATCTTATCGAAACAAGCCGCTAGTATTAATCCATATAAATTATGCAATTATCTATTTGAAGAAGTTGCGTCAAAGGGTAATTATATTTTTGATTCAACAGAGATAAAAGAGATAAAACAGAAAGGGAATAAGGTATTCTTAAAAACATTTGATGGAATTAAAATCGAAGCAAAGCATGCTATTGTAGCATGTGGATATGAATCTGAGAAATTTCTTCCCAATAAAGTCTCTCAGAATAATTCTACTTATGCAATTATAAGTAAACCACATAAAGAAAAAATCCCATTCATAAATGACACACTTATATGGGAAACGAAATCGCCTTATTTATATATAAGGACTACTTCAGATAATAGAATAATTGTCGGGGGATTGGATGAGGAATTTCAGAATCCCGATAAAAGAGATAAATTAATAACGGGTAAAAGTAAAATACTCAAGAAAAAATTTAATAAGCTTTTTCCTGAAATAAATTATGATATTGATTTTGCATGGGCAGGCACATTTAGCGAAACTAAACATGGCCTGCCATACATTGGGAGTTGTAATGAAT
>CALDDL010000343.1 GCA_937936675.1 uncultured bacterium | reverse complement strand
TGGGTTGATAATTGTGTACGAAATAGTTCGAGCAAATCCCATATACTATTATCGAAGATGAGTAAAAATAATCAAGTATAATTAAAAAGAGAAGGGAAAAATAAAAAAACACCCCACCGGAGCGGGGTGTTTAGGGCGTTATTTTTAATTCCCATTGCAGGAATTAAAATTTTTACTTCAGCAAAATCATTTTCTTCTGATTAACGTAATTGCCCGCTTTGATTTGACAAATATAAACTCCGCTTGCAAGCATTTGATTATATTCGTTCCGGCAATTCCATTTAATTTCATGATATCCCGATTCCAATTCTGAGTTTATTAATTCCGCTACTTTCTCTCCGAGTACGTTATATACTTCCAAGCGCACTCTCACCGCATCGGGAAGTGCGAATTTTATGGTAGTGGTAGGATTAAACGGGTTCGGATAGTTTTGGAGCAATTGATATTCAGTTGGGATTTCAAGCGGTGAAATTTCTATTCTATCGATTGCAGAATTAGTAATTACGTAATTCTCTCCCTTTCGTAATATCTTCTCCGCACCGGAAATATCTCTGATTTTAAGTGAAATATTATTTGCTGATACGGTAACGGGATAATCATTAGAAGAGATCAAAACTTGCTGCCACTGCCCGGCAGCAAACCTTTCGGCAAATCGATTAGAAGCATATCGAACATCGAATATCCCCGATGGCGGCATCGGAGGGAGTTCTGACATTTCAAGATTATTCCCTGATTTTACTAATGAGAGAGAGGTACTTTTACCTTTGCTATCACAAAAGGTAATTTTCCCCGCATCTTCATCTAAATCAAATTTTTCGGTATAAACAGAATTTTTAGCTGCACCAGATGGTAAAACCAAATTGCCATCGGCATTTACTTTTATCCAATATCCTTTACCCGGTTCCAAAGTTTCAGCTTTGGAATAGCCATCATTAAAACCATAGAAGAAGGAAAAAATAGAATTAGCCGGTTCGGTAGTAATTTGCGCTACCGTAATTGGTGAGTCATAAATACCAATCATATTCCATCCTGTTTTTATCGCCACTTTATTAGTAGGCGAAGAAGAGCCAATAAAATCAATATTTTTCTCACTATTATATTTTACCCAATAACCCACACCGATTGAAAGTGTAGTTTCGGTTGTGTAACCATCGGCGAATTTATATAAGCTCGATACTTTATCGGGATAGATAGAAGCCACACTCATATTAGCCAATGTTACCGGCACTGAGACCATATTCCAACCGACTGCAAGTGTAACGCTTTGACTTAACAGAGTTCTGAAATTAAATGGGTCGGAATAATCACTATTACCGGCAGCATTTACCGCTCTAATTTTCCAATATATAGTTTTGCTATAATTCATATCAGGTGCGGTATAAGTGGTATCCGTAATTGCCGTCTTTGTATGTACCGAAGTACTAAAATCGGAGGCTTCGGACATAATCAATTCATAGGAGGCGGCGTATTTTACCTTATACCATTTTAGTAGTACTGAAGCATTTTGATTAATTGAATTATTTGAAGGAGATAGAAGTATAGGTTTTGCGGGTAATATAAGTTTAGTCGTAATATTAGATGAAGTGCCCGTTAATGCCGGACTCGAATTATCGGTAGCAGTAACAGTATGAACAGCAGCAACAATGTCGCTCACAGTAAAATTAATTATTGCTTTACCCGTAGCATCAGTATTTGAAGTGGCGGCAGAAAATTTTCCACCCGAAGAAGAACTCCAAGTAATGATCTTCCCGGCAGTCGCAATAGAATTATTATAAGCATCCGATAACTGAGCAGTGATATTAACAACTGCATTTACGAACGGATTATAATCATTAGAAGTAACAATATATTTAGAAGGTGCTGCCGTAAGAGTAGTAATATTACCGCTTTCGGCAAAGATTACAGGTGTGGTAGCGGCTGTTCCCTTTACTTTTGTTACAGTACCTGCAACCGTTGATGGTGTAAAAGTTACAGTAGCTTTACCTGTATTATCGGTAGTGGAAGTTGCCTCGCTAAATGAACCACCATTGGAAGAAGTCCACGTAATAACTACTCCTTGAGTTTCAGAATTATTATTCCAAGTATCTTTTAGTTGAGCTGTAACGGTAGTATTAGTGCCCGCAAGCAAATCCATACTTGAGGGGAGTATGGAAATGCTTACAGGTGTACCCGATTTAGTTGTAAAATTCCAAGTCGGGGAAAAACTCGTAATGGGATATTTTGCATCAGGATTCTTAGCTCTCACTTTCCAGAAATATTGTTTCTTCCCTTGCAATCCGGTTACTGTTTTGGAGGTGGTTGTGATTGTAGAATCCTGATAAACGATATTTGCAAAAGCATTATCTGTGGCAACAATTAATTTATAAGAAGTAGCGAAAGTAACTGCACTCCAAGCGAGAGTCGGAGAAATTAGCTGACCCGTAGAATTATTTGCAGGAGAATCCAAAACCGGTGCCGATAGATTATTGAGAAGATAAGTAATAGTAATTTTGAGTTTATCGAAAGTAGATGGATCGGAGACTGTATAATTTCCCGTTCCCTTTATATCTTGGTTAATTAAATTGCCTGTTATGCGATCTTGAAGTTTACCAATAACACCGACAGGTAGCTGCCAAGCAATATTGATAGTAGTGCCCGTCCCCGCTTGATATTTTAGATAGTAAATTTTTTCGCCGAGGAAATTATTGGAACCATTTCTAAGATCAGTCAATGAGCCGCCAATCGGAGACATTGAAGAATTGTAAATAATTAATCGTGCATCAAATATTTCTTCGGGTGGTGTGGGAGGAAGTTCATCTTCACCTAATGATACATCAAATAGATCAGTGGCTAAAGGGTCGAGACCGATATTTAATATTTTAGATTTGGCGGCATTATTACTGATAGTAATAGGAAGAGATATGGATTGGGAGAATAGGCTGGTAGATAAAAACAAAACGGATAAAACAACAAATAACTTTTTCATATTGCGCCCTTCATGAATAAGAAATTAAAATTGCTTAACGAATTAGATTATTAAATAAAAGAACAATTAAAAAAAAGGTTGCCCGCCGCGCCAACGGGCTCACCCTAATATTCAATGGAAGATAGGAAGTTATTTCTTATAAAAAGGTTACTCGCTGCGCCGCCAAGATCACCTTATAAATCATCAGAGAAAAGGAAGTATGTTTTAGAGAAAGATTGCCCGCTGCGCCTCCAAGCTCACCTTAAACTTATTTTAATGAAGGACAGAAATATCTAGAAAAAGATTAGCTGAGAATGGAAGAAGTATTAGTTCAGAATTAGCTTACTAATTGTAGATGTTTTTTATATTTAATGCCCCTCAATGATTCCGTTTTAAAAATAAAAAAAATATTATAAATAGTAAACTACTTTCTTATAAAAATTTAAAGTAAAACCGACACTAGGTCGGCTTTACTTATGAGGCGCGCATTATGAGGGCAATTATTTATTTCATAAATATCATTTTTTTAACGCTCGTAAAATTATTAGTAATTAATTTATAAATATAAATTCCGCTTGATAAATGAGATGCATCCCAATTGATTTCATGATAACCTGCTTCTAATACCGAATTTATTGGCTGAGCTACACGCTCTCCAAGTAGAGAATAAATTTCTAAGCTAACATTTGTCTTTTCGGGGATACCAAATTTTATTGTAGTCGAAGGATTAAATGGATTAGGATAATTCTGCATCAATGAATATTCCACCGGAAGCTGCATATCTTTTATCTCTAATCTTTCGATAGCAGGGTTATTAATAACAAATTTCTCGCCTGCAGAAAGTTTTATTTCAACACCGGAATAATCGCGAATCAAAATATTCTTTCCGGATTGAATAGTAATCGGATATTCGGCTGAATTAATAAGAATGGTTTTCCAAGAGCCGGAAATATTTTCTGCCGATTTATTCGAAGTGAAGCGGGCATCAAACACTCCCGAAGGTGGAATAGGTGGTAGTTCATATTGCTCACCTGTTTCTTCATCGGCAAGATATAATGCGATTGAATTGTTTCTGGCATCGCATAATGAGATAGAACTAAATCCGTCAGTATTATATTCAAGTGCAGATGAATTTTTCTTTAAGAAGAATGGAACAGGCAATAAACTTAGCCAGCATGATTCGTTACTCTTAACCCAATAACCTTTACCCGGCTCGAGCGAAGTAGCAACTTGATAACCCGAATTAAACTTATAAAATGGAGTGGCAATAGCTCGATGTACGGATGTTTCGATAGATGCAGGGTCTAATTCCCATTTACTTATACCAATTAGATTCCATCCGTTCATTAGGTAAGTTACAATTTCACCGGTAAAATCACCCCTGAATGGGATAGTCTCCGATGCGGGATATTTAACAAAGAAACCGCGAGTAGGCCATAAATTCAAATTGTTAGTATAACCACCCAAAAAAGAAAATACAGGTGATATTTTATTTGGGAAAATATTAGTAGCAAGATTCATATTTGTAAAATATGGCAACGAAAGAAGATTCCATCCGGCAGATAGAGACAAATCAATCGATCCTTGACGAGGGATAATAAGATAAGAATCTTTTTCCGATAGAGGGATATTTGGAATAAAAGCGATGCGATCCTCACCGCTATAATTAATTGAAAACTTAGCATTGGGTCTGCGATTCCAAACAGCCGTGTACATAACTCGTGCATCGGAATATGCAATAGGATCCCAATAAACCGAATTTGGAGTCTCCGAATAATCCTCATCAAAAATAAAAAGCCATTCGCGTGGACTATTTGCGTTCACATTATCTATAATATTTGAGCTGCTTCCGGGCCAATATTTTCCGTCAACTAATCCTCCCTCAACATTATTTTCAAGGAAACCGACTGCCAATCTTCTTGGATTCGATATATCGGTTACGTCCCAAACCGATAGAGGTACATTTTTCGCGAATGATTGAAATGGATAAACGCTCGATTCAGTATTATGAATATAAGGCGCAAATTCGGGACGAGCGGCTGGCTGATCCGCACGTCTTAAATACCGATAACCATAAGAAACATTTTCATCATTAATATTTATCGGAGGATTATAATCGCCATCGAAATCAACATAAGCGAGCCGTATTTCGATCTTTTTTAATTCGGTCGGTCCTACCATCATTACTTGATCAGGATTGAAAATTTTTCGGGGACTTGTCCAACCGATTGAATTTTGCGAACCCTCGACAGCACCGAAAGTTTCTAAATTAAATACACCGGAGGGATTGGCATTAGCCCAAGTAAATCTTCTTGTGCCCGAGACCTCTTCCCATCCCCAATAGTCACGGTTCGAAGTCGAATTCTTTGAGTCCCATTTAAGTCCAAAGGGTTTATTGCTAAATTTGATAAACATCCCATCGAAATAAGTGCCATATAAAATTGCAGTTTGGTCAACTATATTTTTTGTCTGAATATTATCGATTTGATATTTAAATCGACCGTCATCATCGAAGAATTTTATATAATAATCGTTACCGGTTAATTGTGAAGGATCGACAACAGTAAATTCAACATTAGGATTAGCTCTTCCTGAAATATGAGATAGTGCCGGTTCATTATTACCGGAGACTTTTTGTTCTTTTAATTGCCCGAATAAAAAGCTTGGCAAAATAGAGAACAAAATGGCAAATATTTTTATATAATTTTTCATCTCTATTTTTCCTTATTTAATTAAAATCATTTTTTTGATATCGGTAAAATGATCAGTGGTGATACGATAGAAATAAACACCGCTTGCATAAGAAGCAGCGTTCCATTTTACTTCATAAAATCCCGGTTCATTTATTTCGTTAATCAATGTTTCCATTATTTCACCGAGTGAATTATAAATAATCACTTTTACATTGCTCCTCTCAGGGATACCATATTTTATTATCGTAGCAGGATTAAAAGGATTAGGATAATTCTGCAGCAATTGATATGAGAGGGGCATTTCAAGAGGCTCAATGATTAGTTGATTAAAAAGGAGTTCATTAATAGTTACAGGCTCGCCGGTTTTCAAAAGAGTTCCGATAACTTTACCGGAGGATTTTTCTTTTAATAATAGATCGATATTTTCTGATTTTAATCGAATAGGAAAATGAGCCGAATTGAGTATAAGCTCATTTGATTTGATACTTTCTACGAATCGATTACTTCCCCATCTAACATCGAAAACACCATCGGGCGGGATAGGCGGAAGATCGAATTGACTGCCGACTTCTTCGGTTGACAAGTAAAGGACGCTTGAATTATTTTTAGAATCAGAAATTGAAACCTTTCCCCATTCTTTATTAATTTCAAATCCCGTTGCATATATTACATTCGCTTTTGGAGGTGCATAGTTAAGATTAATTACACCATCCTGCTTTGCGCGAATCCAATATCCAAAACCTGATTTTAATTCAGTTGGAATATTGTATCCATTAGCATAACCAAAGAAATTACTGCTCAAATTATCTGCGGGAGTAGTAGTAAGATTATTTACCATTACATTCTTTTCATAAACTCCAATAAGATTCCAACCCGCGGCTACATCGATAGCTGTTTTATTAACATTACTTCCGCATATATCAATATCAGCAGCGTTGGGGTATCTAATCCAATAACCGAAACCATTAGAGTAATTACTTTCTGAAATATAACCGTTACTATACTTCCAGCCCTGTGAAGTTGCGTTAGGGAATAGTGTTGCGTGAGTCATATCAAGAGCTATTACCGGAATAGAAATAATATTCCAACCGGCTTGAAGCGGAACTACCGAACAAATTTGATTAGTTAATTCTATTGATAACTGTTTAATATTTGTATTGTTTATTAATACGCTATCTTGAGTTCTCATATCTATATCGATAGATTTATCGATTGATGAAATAAAAATATCGCCTGAAGGAAGATCGGCAATATTCCATTTAACTTTCATCGGATAGCCGCTTGCGCCCGGTTTGAAATCAAATGTCCATTTAGCGGTCTTGACATTTTTAGCTCTAAAATCAGATAGAGTATAATCGGTAGTTTCCGGAATCTTAAATCGAGCATCAAGAATACCATCGGGCGGAGGCGGAGGCAATGGATTCTCTCCGATTGTCAGATCAATTCCATCAGTAGCATTTTCGAGTAATCCAAAATCGATACCGGTACATATTCCGCTAAGATCCGAGACTATCAATCTTGTAATCGGTCCTTTATCATAAACTATTTTTAATTCGCTAATATCTTTATTATATATTTCTGCTCTATCGAAGTAGCGCATATTAAGATTAATAAAACGCGCCGTATTATCCTGCAATATAAAATTACCGGGCGGAAACGCATCTTTATTCCATTCTAAAATTATAGGATATTTATCCGGAGTAGAATTAATTTTTATATTCCAAATATTTCTCTCCGGTGAGATCGATTTGAAATCATTTATCGTTCCCTC
>CALDDL010000342.1 GCA_937936675.1 uncultured bacterium | reverse complement strand
TTCATTTATGTATTTCAGGATGTAAGAGGAAAATTTCAATCTGAAGGTGAATACGTCAATATGCGTCCTTATATCCCAAATAAAAAAAGCAATAAAGATATTGATGAAACTACCGATACTTATGATTCAATTGATTGGTTAATAAAGAATATAGATAATAATAATGGGAAAGTAGGAATTTGGGGAATTTCATATCCCGGATTTTATGCAATAATGTCAGCCATCGATGCGCATCCGGCATTAAAAGCAGTTTCTCCGCAGGCTCCAATTTCAGATTGGTTTGTGGGAGATGACATGCATCATAACGGTGCTTTCAGTATGCTTATGGCATTCAATTTTTTTCAAGGATTTGATGTAAAGAGGACTGGCTTAGAAAAAGAATGGGTGCGTGGACCTCAGTATGCATCCCCCGATGCTTATAAATTTTTTATGAATCTTGGTCCTATAAAAAATGTAAATGAAAAATATTTTAATTACGAGAGACCATTCTGGAATGAAGTTATGAGAAATGAAGTTTATAATTCATTCTGGCAATCTCGTAATATTCTCCCTCACTTAAAAAATATCAAACCTGCGGTTTTAATTGTCGGCGGTTGGTTCGATGCCGAAGATCAATATGGACCTCTTAATATTTACCGAACTATCGAAAAGAATAATCCTAATGCAAATAACTCAATAATAATGGGTCCGTGGGTGCATGGCGGTTGGGCTAGAAGCGAAGGTGATAAACTTGGTGATATATCTTTCGATTCAAAGACAGGTGCTTTTTATAATGATAGTATTATCTATCCATTTTTTAATTATTACCTTAAAGGAATTGGAGAAAATCAAATCGCAGAGGCTACAATTTTCCGAACGGGTGAAAATAAATGGTATAAATTTGATAAATATCCTACTACTTCTAAAATAGACACACTTTATTTCGCAGGAAATGAAAAACTTTTAGGCAAAGTGCCGGCAGAGGCAAAAAATAAAGCTAATTATATTGAATACGTTAATGACCCTGCAAATCCGGTTCCTTATACTGCAGCGTTTCAAGATTCAAGGGGATTTTATAATCGAACTTTTATGATCGAAGATCAGCGGTTTGCTTCCACTCGTCCTGATGTAGCCGAGTTTGAAACTGATATATTAGAAACTGATTTAGAGCTTGCAGGACCAATAACGGCTAATCTATTTGTATCGACTTCAGGAACTGATTCAGATTGGTTAGTTAAAATTATTGATGTCTATCCCGATACAAGCAGTTCAAAGAAAATCGAAGGTGTAAATGTTGAATTCGGGAATTATAATCAGTTAGTTCGTTATGAAATGATGCGCGGTAAATTCAGAAACAATAAAGAAAATCCCGAACCATTCCAACCGAATGAGCCAACATTAGTAAAGGTGAATTTGAATGATATCAATCATACTTTCAAAGCAGGACATAAGTTAAAAGTACAGATACAAAGCAGCTTCTTCCCATTTTTTGATAGAAATCCCAATAAATTTATGAATATAAGAGAAGCAAATGAAGAGGATTTTCAGAAAGTAAATAATCGTATTTATTTTTCTAAGAAATATCCTTCATCAATTAATTTTTATGTGAACTAAGAGGTTAAAAATGATTTACGACTTAATAAATAATAGCGATCTCTATTTATCAATTAATCCGAATCTAAAAAGCGCATTTGATTTTTTACGTAAAAAGGATCTGTTCGCATTGGAAATCGGCAGACATGAAATTGACGGAGATAATTCTTTTGCACTAGTAAGTGAATATAAATCCAAAGATGAAAGCGCAGGACGTTGGGAAGCTCATAAAAATTATCTCGATATTCAATTGGTGGTGAAGGGGAAAGAGAAATTTGGTTTTTCGAATCTTAAAGAGATGACAAGAGTAACTGCCGAATATTCAGTGGAAAATGATATAATGTTTTTTGAAGGCAGCGGAAATTTTCTTGAATTAAGTGTCGGATATTTTGTAATTGTTTTTCCGAGTGATGCTCATAAGCCTAGTATTACAGGAGAAATAGAAAGTGATGTTAGAAAAATTGTTGTAAAAGTTAAGATATAAAAATAAATCAATTCCTCCCCTAATATCTAAATTAAAGGGGAGGAATTAGTAAAAATCTATTTTACTACATCTAATAATTCTATTTCAAAAATTAATGCCGCATTAGGTCCAATCATTTGACCTGCGCCATTTTCACCATAAGCTAATTCTGAAGGGATATAAACTTCCCATTTATCACCGACTTTCATCAATTGAAGAATCTCTGTCCAACCTTTAATTACCTGATTAACTCCGAATTCGGTAGGTTCACCTCTTCTATATGAGCTATCAAATTCTTCCCCTGTTATTAATGTACCTTTATAATGCACTTTTACATTATCAGTGGCTGAAGGAGATGCTCCCGTTCCGGAATTAATCACTTTATACTGCAAACCGTCAGGAAGAACTTTTACACCTTCTTTTTGTTTATTAGCTTCTAAGAATGCTTTGCTTAAAGCACTATTTTTTTCTTTCATTTCGTTTACAACAGCATTTCTTTTAGACATAATTTTATTATTAAAAGCTGTCATTACTTTATTCATCTCTTCTTCAGACATAATTGAAGTGTGGTTTACCATTGCATCTTTGATTCCTTCGATAACGGCTTCATAATTTAAATCAAAATTTGGGTCTGAAAGATTTTTTCCGATACTCTGACCAATACTATAACTTATACTATCCTGTTCTGAAACTAACTTCATTTTTTGTTCCTTATTTGTTTGAGCATTTAATGTGATTGTCGTTAAGAAAATAACAACAAATATTTTAAAGAATTTCATTGCAACTCCTAATATTTTCCATTGTTTTATGAAATAAATAATTAATTTTTTAAAAATAGAATGTAAATTTACGAATATTTACACGAAGATTTATTAAAAAACTAATACCACCCATTTTTCTAAGAAGTTCCATATCACTATAAAACATAGATGAAAAATTATATGAATTAATACTGATGGTAATATATGGGTTATTTTATTTAAGCTAGAACGGAAAATCTTCAGTTGTATCGATAACTTTTTGTTTTTCGACGATCGGTTTTTTTGCGGTTAAGTGAATTGGATTACCATCGACATATATAGCTTTATAAGGTTTTGTGGGACATGCATGTTCGCAAGCTCCGCAACCAATACATAAATCTTCTTCTACTTTCGGCACCAATAATTTATCTTCAGGAATCATCTTGACTGCTTTAGTAGGGCAATGTTCATTGCATGCACCGCAATCTGTTCCTTGAGTAATTACAACACAATTTTCTCTGATAAAATGTGCCTTACCTATTTGTACTAATTTCTTTTCATCAAGGGAATTAATTTTTCTTATAGCATCGGTTGGACAAATATCGCTGCATATTTTGCATTCAAAATTACAGAATCCTTTATGATAATCCATCTTTGGTTGGAAAAGATTAAATATCCCATATTCAATAAAAGTAGGTTGTAAAACTTTTGTGGGACAAGCAGTAACGCATAAATTGCAAGCGGTGCAGTAGTCATTAAAGTGTTCGATGCTTCCTGCACCCGGAGGTGTAACTAAATAATTTTTATCTTCTGCGATTGTAGAATTTTTATATACTTTAGGAGTTTCAGTTGCTCTTAAAATCAATGACGGAAGCGTAAAACTTGCAATTACTGTTTTAACGAAATCACGCTTAGAATTATCTATTGTGCTAGATTCTTTAGGGTTTTCTAATTTCTTGTTATTTAATTTTTTTATTGAGGAGTTATCCCTGCTCATATCCAATTTGATATGAACACTTTCAGTTTTAATCGGTGCATTTTTTTCTAAGGGATTCTTTGCCGTGAAAATAATAGCTTTGGAAGAGCATGCAGAAATACAATCGAAACAATCAACGCATCGTGAATAATCAATTACTTGCCTATTGCTATCGATGCACATAGCTCGGCATTTCTTTTCGCATACCTTACAGCTTGTGCAGTCGTCTTCTACGATTCTAATTTTGAATATCGAATAACGTGAAATCAATCCCAAGAAAGTACCGACCGGGCAAATCATATTGCAATATAATCTTCCCTTTTTAGTTACTAACCAAACAATAAAGACAAGCATCGCTAAGGAGAAAAGAAATACCGGAAGATGAAAAAAGATATCAACCGGATATAACATATATATATCAAATGAAGTAAGAACTGATGCAGCACCGTTATTGATAATCATTGCAACAGGGCGCAATAGGTTTGCACTCATCTTTCCGAATAAGCTATATGGATCTAAGAGATTGAATAAAAGAATATTGCCCGCAACGAAAACAACAACCGATATGATTAGAAGTGAATATCTAAAAATATTTTTCGGGTCTTCATAAAGAAATCTTTTTCGCTTATTAATCTTGAGTACGAAATAATAAACTATATCCTGCAAAACGCCAAGTGGACAAATACTAGAACAGTATATACGACCGAATATAAGTGTAATTAAAATAAGCAAAAAGAATATTGCGAAATCGACTAAAGGATTCTGAACAAAATTTAAGAATGCAGGAATGAACTGAATATTAGTGAAAACTAATTTCATATCATGCGGAACAAGATCGGCTAAATCGAGAAATACTATAAGTATAGGTACAAAAAAAACGACCGACAATATTATTCGGAATATTTTAAGAGGATTTAACTTTTTCAATACTATACTACGAGTCTCTTAATATTGAGTTTAGATAAATCGATATTCCCAAGTCCAAGTTCAAAAGCATTTTGTATATGAGGAATATCAGCCGGTTCAATACCAAATAATTTCGCAGCCGCTGCATCTGCAGCAACAATATCAGTAGATATAATTTGCGATTTCATAACTACAACATCAGCCAAAGAAACACCACGCGGACCATTTTGCTTCATTACCGAATAAGCATCAACAATATTTAAGTCTGGTTTACGAAAAGTCGGGAAATCGGCTATACATTGCTGTAAATTATTGCGATGCCAATAGCCTCTATCCCAAACAATCCCCATCAAGTTTTTCATAGAGATTGTGAGACGAGCAGAACCGTGGCTTTTAAGAACCGGGACATTTATAAAAACATCCGAGCTTAGAATCAATTCATGAACTTTATCTTTTTTAAGTGATTTACCTTTTGGAATTTTTACTTCCTGATAATATGATTCTGTATTCCCGGGTACTACTTTAGCACCGGCATCTTTTGCATATTTTTCTATTTCAGAAGATGAGTAACATCTTTTCCAATCATCGCAAGTGTGGTCGAATACATAAACATCTTTTGCACCAGCATTAAAACAATGTTCAACAATTCTCTTGATCAATTTTGGATTCGTATTAGCAGCTTTTTCAGGAACTACATCCCAACCAATATTCGGTTTAATGACAACCGACTGCCCTTTTTTGACGAACTTACCAATTCCTCCGAGTTCTTTAATAGCAGAATCAAACATGACTTCCGGTTCGCCATTCTTAATAGCAACCAAATCATAGTCTGTTTTTTGAACTGATGATGGTCTTGCAATTGCCTTAGAATAAAAACCGGGGATAGATAAAAGTGAACCTGCGGCGATTCCACCAACTATTCCCTTACTTATAAAGTCTCTTCTTTTCATATTTACACCAATATTGAAAAATTATTTTAAATAAGATATTAATATATTATATTGTATTCAAGAAATTTCGGAGATTTATATGCAAAATTCATTAGTAATTGATAGAAAATTTAATTTAGCTAAGTTTGCTATAATTGATTTTATCATGGTTGGATTATTTTTATTAGTACCTTCAATTTCGCACATGTTTTCAGTGCCACTATACTATGCCGAACCGATGCGAATTATTGTACTTTTATCAATCTTATATACGAATAGAAATAATTCTCTCGTATTAGCTTTGCTTCTTCCATTTATTTCGCTTATAGTTTCATCGCATCCATATTTATTAAAATCAATCCTTATTGCAAGTGAATTAGCTGTTAATATTTTTGCATTTTTCATTTTAGCAAAAACAATGAAGAATATTTTATTTGCTGCTTTCGGAAGTATTTTAATAAGTAAGGCGATTTATTATTCGTTCAAAGGATTATTCTTAAATTTAGGCTGGATAAATGGCGAGTTAATTTCTACTCCTATTATTGCTCAAGTGATTTCGACAGTTTTATTGACCGCAGCTTTTTACTTCATATACACAAAATTGATTAAAGAGTAGATGACCGGCAAAGAAACGCTTTATTCAAAATTCGAATCGGAACTCTTAGTCCGTCCCGATGATATTGATATGAATAATCATGTTCACATGACTAAATATCTAGATTACCTTTTATTTGCTCGATTCGATCAGATGGCTAAAGATTATAAAGTTCCGATGGAGGAATTTCTAAAGCGCGGGTTTACTTGGGTAGCAACCTCAATTTCAATAGATTATAAACGGTCGCTCTTTTTGGGCGACCACGTAATTATCCAAACTCAAATTCTTGAAATCGGCGGAGCACAGGTAAAAATCAACTATTGGATTATCAGAAAAGAGACTAAAAAAATTGCCGCCGAAGGGAAAGCAAATTTTTCTTTAGTATCAATAGAATCAGGCAAACCGGTAAGAATCCCATCGGACATATTAGAAAAATACACAATCTAAAATTTT
>CALDDL010000341.1 GCA_937936675.1 uncultured bacterium | reverse complement strand
CCGCGTCAATTCAGACTCGGACTAACTTATAATTTATAATTAAAAAAGATGAGGTATATAATGAACAGAATAAAATTAATATTTAGCATATCTTCATTACTTCTCTTTTTAATGATTTTTAATACCGGATGCGAACTTATTGATCCGACAGAGGTTAATAATCCATCCATTACACAAGAGAAGTTATTTAAGGATGCTACAGGCGGAGCTAAACCATTATTATCTGGCTTAGAATTTGCATTCTCCGATGCAATTAATAGAACATCCTTTTTCACAGAAGTTGTATCGGATAATTATGTAAATACATCTACATTTATTTCTACACAATTAGACGATCCAAGATTAATTACTCCGAACGATCAATATCTTGGTGATTTTAGAGAGCTCTATGGAAAGCTTCAGACACTTCATGCTCTAGCGGATTTTGGACTTAATACTGTATTGAAAGCAGATCAAAAATCAACTAATAACGATGCTGCAAGAGTTCACTTCTATAAAGGAATGGCGATACTTTTATTATGCGAAAACTTCCAAGCATTTCCTTTAGAAGAAAATGGTAAAATGATAGAATCAAAAGATGCTATTAATATTGCTCTTTCAGAATTTAATAAATCCTATGTATTAAATTCTACCGGCACTCATGCAATCGATATCAAATTAGCTTTAGCGCGGGCATATCGATTGAGTAAGAAAAAAGATTCGGCTGTTCTTGCTGCAAATGAAGCATTGGGACTTAGCAATAATTATGTATTTAGTGCTGAATATGACCCGATTAATTTAGCAAACAGAATGAATCTATTTACAGTTGTAAGAAATCAAAATGATATGCAGCCACTTCCGCGTCTTGATTTTCTCGATCCTAAATTTGCAAATAGAGACGGCAGTGATCCAATCCCGGTACTTAAATCAGAAGAAGCATATTTGATATTAGCCGAAGCAGCTCTTTCAAATGGCGATCTTGGTGGGACAAAAACTTATCTTCGCCAATTAATTCAACTTGTCAAATCAAGAAATGAAGTTCCGTATCTCGATAGAGACCCGAGACGAAATAGACCAAATAATAATAATGATAAAGTAAAAGCTGATGCTTCTTCGCCTGCTCTTGCCGGTTTAATTTACAAAAGATCCAATTCAACGGTAACCACATATCCCGTTTCAGCTACAAGTGTTACTGAAGAACAGATCAATTCTCTATCTGATAATAATGAAGCATTTAGAGTACTTTATTTAATGCGTCAAGAGATTCTCTTTTCCGAAGGGAGAAGAATGAGCGATCTTGGGATTCGTCTGCCTGTAATGAATAGGCAAATAGATGCTAATCCAAATGTTCATCCCGGTGATCTTGGAACTTCGGTGCTTGTACCTTCATATATTCCTCAAGGTAGAGATCTGGATAGTTTTCAGTATGATGCGGATGCTAATCTCGTTACTATTAAATACGATATGAATAAAATCTTAATGCAGAATAAATCGAGCGTTTCGCCATTTTTCTAATTATTCCTATATAGAAAAAGAGCTAAGTGGGAGTGCCTTTTCGGACTCCCATTTTTTTATTCTTCTCTATATTTCCTTTTAATACTTCCTTCATAGCTATCAATCTGAAGCAGCACTCCCTCTAATTGCCCATTTACTAAAGGAATTCTTCTCGAAGTTCTAAGACCAATATTTTTTCTTAATTGCGGACTGCCTGTGTATATATAAGCAGTTGTTCCGGTACATTTTTGTTTAATAAAATCTCCAAGTTGGGAATAAAGTATTTTCACTTCTTCTAACTCGCCTAATCTAATTCCATAGGGTGGATTGGTAACAAGAATTCCATCCTTAAATTCTGCGATATGTTGGAATGGTTGTCCGGTTATCTCAACTAATTCACCATAAGGAAGACGAGAAAGATTTTCCTTCGCTGCATTTATAATTTTTTGAGATTTATCGCTGCCTTTAATTAATCCTTTTGGCAAAGGTCTAATTTGTTGGTCGCATTTGCTTTTTACTTTAGTCCAGATCGATTTATCATAATCGGGGAGATGAGTAAACCCAAATTTTTTTCTTAGATATTGAGCAGGGATTCTGCAATAACTCATCAATGCTTCGCAAACGATTGTCCCCGATCCGCACATAGGGTCCCAAAGTGTTTTCTCCCCATCCCACTCAGTAATTCTAATAATTGCAGCAGCTAAGGATTCTTGCATCGGTGCTTCACCAGCCGAGAGTCGATATCCTCTTTTATGTAACGATTCACCTGATGTATCGAGACTTATTACTGCTCTATCAATTTCGATATGAAGATTAAATCGAACATCGGGATTGACGGTTGCTACGTCCGGTCTTTTTCCATATTTATCACGAAAGTAATCGACAATTCCATCCTTTAAACACTGCGCTGCATAAAGTGAATTGGTAATTCTACTTTTTGCAACTGAAGCAGTTATAGAGAATGTTTCATTTACCGAGAATAATTTTTCCCAAGGTACTTTACTTGCTGCACGGGTTAGTTCTTTTGCATCCATAACGTGCATCGAAAATAGGGGTGCTAATACTCTCGAAATCATTCTTGCACAATAATTAATTCTGTATATTGCTTCTTTATCTGCCTCGAAATAGATACCTCGATAAACCTTTTCCGTATTCTTTGCGCCAAGTTCTATTAATTCTTCTTCGCATAAAGCTTCCATTAATCCCGGTGCCTGTGCGAAAAACTTATTATTTTCTAAATATTCAAAATTCACTTTATCTCTTATTTTTGATTGCTAAGATAAGCTTTTTTTAGGATTTAGTTTATTGGATTAATTTTATGCGTTCTTGGTAGCTGCACTATAAACTTAGTCCCCTTTCCTAAAATGCTCTCTACTTCTATATCCCCTCCAAGATTAAGTATTATCTCTTTACAAAGGATTAATCCAAATCCCGTACCTTTTTCTTGATCTGTGCCGGGTAGTGAGAAATTTTCTCCGAGTACAAATAATTTATTTAAATTTGCCGAACTTATACCAACTCCAAAATCTTCAATTATAATCTCTATCATCTTTTCGCTGATTTTATTATAAACAATGATTTCGCTGCCGTGAAATGAAAATTTAATTGCATTACTTATAAGATTACGAATAACCAATTGAAGCATATTCCGATCACAATAAATTGATATATCTTTTTCAATAATATTATTTAATGTTATATTCTTACTTTCTGCACTTAAGTATAAAAGCATTATTACATTTTGAACCTCCTCCCAAAGATTAAGCTCCTCTTTCTCAATCTTAACATTGTGATTAGTCAATCGAGACCAAGTAAGAACATCTTCAATCAGTTCCGATTGCCTTTTTGCAGATTGATTAAGTGATTCGATCATTTCTTTTATTTCTTTATTGTCCAAATCATCTATATTGCTGCTGAGTAGATCGGTTATTCCAAGAAATCCCTGCATTGGACTTCTTAAATCGTGTGAAAGTATTGATATAAATCTATTTTTTGTTTCTACTTGTAGCATTAATTCATCCATAAGATTTTTCTTTTCTTCTTCAGCTATTATTTTTTCTGTAATATCTTTTATAAAAATTATAGACCCGATAATAGTTTTTTGAATTTGTATTGGATCGATATTTATTTCATAAAATTTTTCTTGGTATTTAAGTTCATAACTATTCTTATCCTGCACAATAACAAGCGGAATTATTTCGTTATACATTTTTCCAATGTAATCTTCTATTGAACCGCCGAACATTGTCCTTAATGATTTATTTATATCAATAATTCTTCCGGAATTGTCTATTACAATCACTCCCGAAATCATCCTATCAATTAATAAGTCTCTCGCTATCGGAATAAGATCAAATGGTATTTTACCAAGGAGAATAAAAGATAAAACTAAACCTGTTAGAGTAAATGCCACAGGGGTGAAGTCCAATTTTGAGCCGAATAAATTAATCATGTATAGTATATTCGCCAATAGCGGGATACATGCTGCACCTACAAGAATTAAAAATTTCTTTTTAATTAAATAATTAGTTCTAAGCGAAGCTCGAGTTAGAATATACATTCCCAGAAAAATTAAAGTGTAAGCGTATATCGAATGTAGATGAATTAGAGAACCGTGATGATAATCTACAATTAAAAATCTTCCTTCATGCCTTGAAGTGATATTCTCCCAAATGAGGTGATGATATTCATTTGTAAAAACAGCAATTAAAATTATTATTGGTATTATCATAATTGCTATTTTTATGTACTTTAGATTTTTTATAAAATAATTTGAGTAATAGATTGAAAAGAATAAAAATAGTGGAGCAATCGAGACGCGGCTAATAAAAATAAGTTTCGAGAAAAATATTTTATGTGAGACTACCGGAGAACCAAATTCAAGAAATGCAAATAAAGACCAATTTGCAATTACTATCAATAAAAACGCAAAATAATTAATTGCAATGCTTGTTCGCTTTTGCCAAAGAAAAAATGACGTAACAATAGAAATTAATGAGGCAAAAGCTAATGATATATAATAAATTGCATACCCGATTTCAAACCTCGATTTCTATAAAAATATTACTAATTAGTATTACTACAAAAAAAGGATTTAATTGTTCCCGTTCTTATAATGCGTTTTTGGTAATTTTCTGAGTATCTTTGCACTTTCCTCGGGGGTAATGTCTCTTTGCGGTTCTCCCATCATTTCGTAACCTACTCGATATTTTTTAATCGATGCTGACCGAAGGAGAGGGGGATAAAAATGAACATGTAGATGGAATTCAGGATGTTCTTTTCCATTGAAAGGAGCTTGATGAATTCCGGAAGAATATGGGAATGAAATGTTAAAAAGATTATCATATTTAGATGTTACTACTTTTATTGCCGCTGCGAAATCTTTCTTTTCTTTTTCTGTTATTTCTGTTATATAAGCAATTTTTCTATTGCTTATAATTATTGTTTCAAATGGCCAGAAAGCCCAAAATGGTACTAGTACTGTAAAACTATCATTTTTATAAATAATTCTTTCTTTCTCTTTTAATTCGATATTCAAATAATCTTCTAAAATAGATTTATGATTTTTTTTAAAATATTTTTTGAAATTATTGAGTTCTTTTACCACTTCAGTGGGGATGCTTTCCTGCGCCCATATTTGGCAGTGGGGATGCGGATTGCTATTTCCCATTGCAGTGCCTTTATTCTCAAATATTTGGATATGATTTATATTTTTTTTCTTTCCAAGTTGAATACATTCATTCTGCCAGCAAGAAATAATTTTTTTGATTGCTTCGACATCCATTTCAGCGAGCGTGAGATCATGCTTCGGAGAAAAATTAACAACGCGGCATATTCCCGTTTCTGATTTAGCAATTAGTAGATTATTTTGATCTATTCCCGTTTTCGGTATATCAGATTCAATAGCAGCAAAATCATTATCAAATACGAATGTATCTTTATATTGAGGGTTGAACTCACCGTTTGCCCTTATATTTCCCGGGCATAAGTAACATTCGGGATCATATTGAGGTCGTTCATCTTTTGTAGGTTCTGTAATTTCTCCCTGCCATGGTCTTTTGCTTCTCTGAGGAGAAACTAAAATCCATTCTCCGGTTAAGATATTTTTTCTTCGATGTGAATATTTATTTATTTCCACTTAGTTCTCTTTTACTGATTCTGTACCGTTACTTATAGTTGTGATATATACTTCGGGCTTTCTACCATATTTATATGAATACAATCTCGATATATTTTCCACAGCATTATTAATACCATTATTCTTGATTAGATTAATAGTGCATCCTCCGAAACCGCCACCCATCATACGAGCACCAAGTATATCTTTATTTTTCCTTGCCTGCTCGACTAAGTAATCCATCTCCTCACAGCTTACTTCATAGTCTTTGCTTAATCCTTCATGAGTTTGATACATATATTCGCCAAATTTCGCCAAATCTTTTTCTACTAAGCAATTACATGCTTTAATCACTCTCTCGGTCTCTTCAACTGCATATTTGCATCTTCTATAAACTACATCATTCATTTCATCTTTGAATTCGTTAAGCAACCCCGGGCTTACATCTCGGAGGCTTTTTACTTCGGGATGTTTTTTTTGAATTATCACAACACCCTCATTACACTCTTCCCTTCTTTTATTGTATTCGGAAGAAGCTAATGAATGAGTAACTAATGAATTAAAAAGAACAATTGATATATCCTTAAAATCAAAGGGGAAATATTCATACTCTAATGATTGGCAATCGATACGAACGACATTACCGGTTTTCCCGAAAATATTTATATATTGATCCATAATACCGCAATTCATACCAACAAATTCATTCTCCGCTTTTTGAGCGAGTTTTACTAAACTCAATTTATCGAGTCCGAGATTATAAATATGATTAAGTGCGAATGCCAATCCGGCTTCTAATGCTGCAGAGGAGGAAAGCCCAGCTCCTATCGGTATATCTCCTCCAAAGACACAATTAAATCCGTTAAACTTATATCCCATTTTGTTTAATTGATCTATAACACCTTTGAGGTAATTAGACCATTTACCCTTTACAAAATTTAGATTCGTTATTTCGAATTCATCTGATTCATTTAAGTCGTATGCAAATAAATTTACTTCCGAATCTTCTCTTTTAGATATTACAAAATAGATTGACTTTTCTATTGCACCGGGAAGAACGAACCCGTTATTATAATCCGTATGTTCTCCGATTAGATTTACTCTCCCGGGCGAACGAAATAACAATGGCTCTTCTTGATAAAGTTCTCTAAATTTTTCTGCTATTAATTTCTTTAATTCCATTTTAACCTATTAAACAAGTTTTACAATAATTATAAAAGATAATAACCAAAGGAAAATCATTAATTGCAAAAAACGATCATGGAAAAAAATATTTGTTGGATTGCCACTTTTACCTTCAACAAATGTAATCTGCATATATCGCAAGATTCCCGCTATCACAAAAAATGAAGTAATATAGATATTTTCTGTTCTAAAACGAGTTACTATATTTTCCGAAACTGTATATAATATATATGAAACAATAATCACTCCTCCCATCATCACTAATCCTGCATTGATAAATTCAAGGTTATATCCTGAAATATTTTTTCTTGTTTGAAGACCCGATTCACCAAGTACTATATCGTCGCGCCTTTTTGCAATCGCGAAAAATAGTGCAACTAGAAAAGACATAATGATTAACCACATAGAAGTTTTAATTTCTGTCGCATAACCGCCAACGATTACTCTTAATACAAATCCCAAAGAAATAACAAAAATATCAAGTATTGGAATATGCTTAAGTCGAACCGAATAAAGGATATTAACCATTATATATGATACAATGACATAAAAGACTTTTAGATTAAATAAAAATGAAAATAATAATGCAAGGAGCATTAAGAGAATTGATATAATTAATGCAGCGTTTTTTTTAATTTTGCCAGCGGCTATCGGACGATTTTTTTTCTCCGGATGTAATTTATCTTCAGCAATATCATAAATATCGTTTAATATATATATACTACTTGAAGCAATAGAAAATAATGCGAATGCAAAAAAACCATTTAAAACTTTTTCATATTCAAAAAAAGAAAACGAAAAAAATATAGGAGCAAATATCAATAAATTTTTAATGTATTGTCTTACTCTTAAAAACTCTCCATACATTTTAATTATTGCAATCATCAATCTGCCCTGATTTTATTTCACCAAAATTAATATATTTATTCAATATATTAATAATATTAGATAAGAATATTAATTAAATGTATAACTAAAATAACTTACTAGCGAGTAAGATGGATATTTCATTAATTATACCTGCCTTTGATGAAGAAAAAAAGATTTTAAATGATATAATTCTTGCTGATCAATTTCTTGCATCCAATAATTATAGTGGTGAAATAATCGTAGTGGATGATGGCTCCTCCGATAGTACATTCCAGATTGCCGAAAAATTCAAAGAAGAAATAAAGACTGAATTAATAGTTCTATCGAATGAGATAAATAGAGGCAAAGGATATTCAATAAAAAAAGGAGTGCTTCGCTCCAAGGGAAGATATATAATATATTTCGATGCAGGAGCGACAATTCCTCTTTCGGATGCACTCAAAGCAATTGAATTAATAAAATCTGGTAAATGCGATATTGCTTTCGGTTCAAGAAAACTTCCTGATTCAATTATTATTAAGAAACAAAAACTTGATAGAAAAATCGCTTCTTTTCTGTTTTTACGATTTTGTAAATTCTTTTTTGATATTGGGAAATATTTCACTGATACTCAATGTGGGTTTAAGGTAATGGAAGGTGAAATTGCAAGAGCGTTGTTTAATGACATTAGAATGGATGGATTTCTTTTTGAGATTGAACTGATAATGCTGGCCAAAGAAAACAATTACATTATAAAGGAATTTCCGGTTACTTGGAGATGCGATAGAGACAGCCGTATTAATTTTGTAAAAACACCATCTAAAATATTGAGTGAGATTAATCAATTAAGAAAAAGACAATTCTAAGTTATCTGAGAGTCTAAATTACATCCTAAGTCTCCAATAATTTTAATATCTTCATTAGTTACCGTTTGGTTTGGCTTAATCAGAATCGCACCAATATTATCCATCTTAATAATAATGTTCTCAATTTCTTCAAAATCGAGGATCATAAATGCTGTGGAAAGTGCATCTGCTATTTCAGCGGAATCAGCAAAGACCCATACTCCCCTTTTTTCTTCCACCGGTTTCATTCTCTTTGTATCTATTATATGAAATCCTTTATTTAATCCCGAACTACCGATAGAAATATTTCTAAGATTACAATTAAAAATCTTTTGCTCATAATTATTAGGATTGGAAATTGATATATCCCAACCTTCCATAAATTCAGAATCTGTAAATGAGCGAATTGAACTTTGACCGGAACTTAAGAAGGCTGATTTAATTCCCCATTCTTTTAATAATTCATATCCTCTATCCAATGAATACCCCTTTCCAAATGCACCTAAATCTAAAACCATGCCTTCTTCTTTTAATTCAAGGCTAAAATCATCGTATAGTAAAATATTTTTTAAATCGGATTTTTTGGAGGCATATTCAATTTCTGATTGAGTAGGATTTTTAATGGACTTATCTGCATTTACCCAGCAATTGTATAGGGAACCGGAGGCTATATTAAAGGCACCTTCGGTTAAGTTATATAATTCCATCGAAGTCCTAATACAATTAAATGTATCCTCACTTAAAATAAATCTCTCGCCTTTTTTCAGATTATTTATTTTTGAAATATCACTATTAGGCAAATATCGGCTCAATTCATTATCGAGTGTATCGATCTCTTTCCATAATTCCCAAGCCGCCTCTTCCGCATATTTTTTATCAGTTCCTGCGATTATCAATTCAAAAACAGTCGCCATTGCATTATGTGAGAATCTGAATTGATTCATTTTATTCTCTTATCAAGAAAATCTTTTTGAATATATCCTCTTATTTCAATCTTAGGGCGCAACTCCATATAATTACTAAATAGAGGTACATATAAATTAATCTCTCCTGCCGGAGGAATTGAATATAACTTTTCAATTAGTTCCCGTTCAAATTTCGGAGAGGCAATAATAATAGGATATTTATAAACATCAACTTTGATTTTATCATTCCATGATATGTTTTTTATTTTCCTTAGATACCAAGGGAGGGACCAGTAATCGTTTTCAGGAGCAGCAACGTAAACAGCCGATTTATTGTCATTATTCATTATCTTTTCAATCTCTTTCCCGATTCTTTTTACATCATTAGTTGAATGAGAATAAACGAATGGATTCTTTGGATGGAATGAGTAACTATAATTAATAATATATGATTGATATAATTGTTGAATTGATATTAGTACTACAAGATAAATCCATATTTTATTTTTAATCATTCCATTTAAT
>CALDDL010000340.1 GCA_937936675.1 uncultured bacterium | reverse complement strand
GCACTCAAGATGGAATTGATTTCGAATATAAAAATCCGGTTATCTCCGGAGATGGAATTATTTTATTTGATGTCGATAGAGGTATAGTTAAAAAATCCGATACCGGAACAGGTTTGGAACTCTCGGTTTCAATGCAAGCGAAAGACTCCACAGGCAAGATTAAGAAAACTACTCGCACCGAAAAAACTATGAATAGAAATATTGTAGAATTGCTATAAATTTTCCCCTCCGGCATTGAATCCCTTCAATGCCGGTACTTTCTTTTTTATAAATAATAATCCATAAAATGATTTTAATAAATTGTGAGTGAGTGATGAAAAATAAAAATAAAAAGAGCAAATGGTTTACTCGTTTCGCAAAATTAATGGCTCATGTATCCGGAAAGCCGGCCACATTCTTCTCTGCGGTCATCTTAATCGTATTATGGGCACTAACCGGACATCTATTCCATTATAATGATACTTGGCAATTAGTAATAAATACAAGTACTACTATAATTACATTCTTAATGGTATTTATTATTCAAAATACACAGAATAGAGATACCGCCGCTCTGCAAATTAAGGTGGATGAACTTATTAATGTAATTGCGGAAGCGAATAATTCTTTATTAGATTTGGAAGAATTGGAGGAGAAAGAACTTGAGCATATCCGCAAGAAATATTCTAAACTTGCCCGCGAAGCCAGAGAGAACATGAAAAAAGCGAAGCACCTTACGGAATAATTTGGGCACTTATCTCATTTCATAATTTCTGCAAGAGCAGCGGCATTATTGAGCTGCTCCTCCTTTGAAGAATATAGCAATGTAATGGTGTTTTTGGTTTTCTCCAATTCCTTTATTTGATCCAAGAACTCTTTTTTCCCCTTGAGTTCTGTTCTATACTTTTTCTTGAACGATTCCCATTTCGTGGGATCGTGTGAATACCAGTTTCTTAATTCACTACTAGGAGCAACTTCTTTAAGCCACAAATCTATCTTAGCCTTTTCTTTCGTTAAACCTCTCGCCCAAAGTCGATCAACATAAATTCTGTATCCATCACTCTTTGATGGTTCGTCATAAATACATTTTATTTTTATCAAAATCACTCCTTCTGACTTTCAGATCTAAACTCAATGCTCTGTGTCATTATTAATCTTAGAAACATACCCTCCTACTTCAGATTTAAATCCGACTGCGAGTCTATTCCAACTATTAATAGTAACAATTGCAAGAGTCAATTCGACTTGTTCAATAGGAGAAAACAAATCTTTGACCTCATTATAAATTTCTTCCGGTGCACCGAATTCTGAAATTTGTGTTAATACTTCGCACCATGCCAGAGCGGCTCTTTCACGATCTGAATAAAACGGTGCTTCTCTCCAAGCAGTGAGTAGATGGATTCTTTGTTCGCTCTCACCCAGTGCAATTGCATCTTTAGTGTGCATATCTAAGCAGTGAGCACAGCCGTTTATCTGTGAAGCTCTAATTTTAATTAGTTCTAAAAGTTTATGGTCTATACCACTTTTATCAACAACTTTTTGCAAACCTAACATTGCATTAATACCTTCCGGTAATACTTTATACCAATCTAAACGCATTTTTCTACCCTTTTATTTATTATCATATTTTTTATATAAAAACCTTTTGTTTTAATGATTATCATTCTGATCTTCATCACATACGCAGAAGTATTTTGGAACCAATTTATTAAATAAATCGCGATAATACTTCCTTGCAATTATATGATCATTGCCCTTATACATATCCAACATGCATTCATCTAAAAACTTACTTATCTGCTCTTCTAAAGAGGGTGATTTAATCTCTTGCTTTTCCATAATCAAACTCTCACTTTATGTTAAAATATCGACCCTTCGCTCGAAACGTAAATAAATTAGACTAAAATAACAATGACTTAAGTCTATGCAAATGATAATTCCCCCATGTATCGATAATTAAAACTATTTAATAAAATTAATTACGACTAAGAGTGAAGCAATAGAAATAACTACCCATAAAATAATACCCTGTATCAATGGCTTTACACCTATCGACTTAATTACATCTTTTGAAAGCCCTGCTCCGATTAAAAATAATGTAACCGTCAATCCGGTCTTTGCAATAAATACTATTTCAGGCGAAATCATGGCGATTGGCGCGAAATAAGTTCTTAGTATTGAGGCAATGACAAATAATAATATGAAATAAGGTATAGCAATTTTTTCTGTTTTATTTTTAAATAGAAAAGCAGTAAGGAATGCAATTGGTATTATCCATAAAGCTCGAGCCAATTTTACTGTTGTGGCAATTTTTAATGCAACCGCTCCATACTTTGCCGCTGCACCAACTACCGAACTTGTATCATGAATCGCGATAGCTGCCCAAAAACCGAACTGGTTTTGCGATAGATGAAAAAAATGTCCTATAATTGGGAAAATTAAAAGTGCAATTGAATTTAAGATAAATACTGTACCAAGTGATGCTGACATTTCTTTTGAATCCGCATTAATAATTGGACCTACTGCTGCGATTGCGCTGCCACCACATATTGCAGTTCCCGAAGATATCAGATGCGAGGTTCGCTTTTGTATCTTTAACCACCTTCCGATGAAATAACCTAAGAGTAATGTCCCAAATATTGAAATAAATGTGAAGGATACTCCTTGGCTTCCTACTTTCAGTATTTCACCTAGATTTAACCCAAAACCAAGTCCAACAACAGAAATCTGCAATAATAATTTCGTTGCCTGCGCATTCCATTTTAGATATGGATGACCAATAAATAGGGCAATTGCTATCCCTAAGACTAATGCGATCGGCGGAGAAATCAATGGGGTCATACATAGTATGAACAAAAGTATGAATACGCTTTTTGCCATATTTATCCAGTTATTTATATCATTTGTCTAAATAATTTTTTGAGTTAAACAAAACCTCATAGACTTACTTCAAAAATAATCTATAAATAAGATATAACCTATTATTTTCCCTACATTTCCTATACCTAGTAAATTAAAAATATTTTATTAAGAATTAAAAACTATTTACAATAAATGAAAAAAATAACTATTTTTGTTTTCAAAAAAAGACTCACTGTCGGAATATAGCTCTGATAAAGTGGAGTGTAAATAATTGAGTGTTACTGAGTAAGTAGAATTAATCAGCTCGATAATAAGATTTGGGAAAGGATTATGATCAATTATTATGATAGAAAAAGGTGAACCTTTACATAGTGAGCAAACTGGTATCCCCATCGCACCATCCTTAGAGCCAACCATTCACTCAGCTCATCTCCTAACAAATAAAGAATTTTATAATTACCGTTCGATTGGATTATCATTTATTGCAATTCTTCTTGGAATAACCGCAGGATTTATAGCACAAATCCTAACCGCTCTTATTGGGCTGATTACAAACATCTCTTTTTATGGTATAATTTCTTTCGAATTTTCTTCACCTGCACAAAATCATCTCGGTATCGGAGTAGTAATTATTCCGATTATAGGCGCTACAATTGTCGGAATCATGGCTAAATATGGCTCTGCCGGTATCAGAGGTCATGGAATTCCTGAGGCTATGGAACAGATACTAGTAAACGAAAGCAGAATTCAGCCTCGCTTGACATTTTTAAAACCGATCTCAGCAGCAATATCGATCGGGACAGGTGGACCATTCGGGGCAGAGGGTCCAATCATTGCCACCGGCGGAGCATTAGGTTCTTTAATTGGGCAACTTCTAAAAACAAGTGCTGATGAGAGAAAGATTCTTTTGGCTGCCGGAGCAGCAGCAGGTATGTCCGCTACCTTCGGCAGCCCTGTATCTTCAGTTCTTTTAGCCGTCGAATTATTACTCTTTGAATTTAAGCCCAATTCATTAGTCCCCGTTACTTTAGCGTGCGTTGCAGCAACAGGGGTAAGAATTTTCTTCGTGGGTACCGAACCGATTTTCGCATTAAAAGATGTTTTGCAACCAAGCTCCTTAGCTCTAGTAATCTATCTATTATTGGGCTTAATCATGGGTGTTTGCTCGGTGTTCGTAACAAAAGCAGTTTATTTTATCGAAGACCAATTCGATAAACTCCCCATTCATTGGATGTGGTGGCCCTCGATAGGTGCGGTTGCTGTCGGAGTTATTGGATATTTTGTTCCCTTAACCTTAGGTGTTGGTTACGATAACATTGCAAATATTCTTAATGGTGATATGTTCGGTCAAGCTTTAATTATTCTTGTCATATCCAAATTTATTTCCTGGGCTATATCTCTTGGCAGCGGGACTTCGGGAGGTACATTAGCACCATTATTTACAATAGGCGGAGGACTCGGAGCTTTAATCGGTTCACTAATTTTAATTTTATTTCCAAATTCAGGAGTGGATGTTAGAATTGCTGCACTAGTAGGGATGGCAGCAATGTTTGCCGGTTCAGCCCGCGCCCTTCTTACCTCTATGATTTTTGCTTTTGAAATTACAATGCAACCATTTGGATTACTCCCTTTATTAGCCGGCTGCACTACTTCTTATCTCATTTCAAGTCTAATTATGAAAAATACTATTATGACCGAAAAAATCGTTAGACGAGGCGTTAATGTACCACACGAATATACTGCAGATTTCCTTTCCCAAATTTTAGTGAAAGATTATTCGAGTAAAAAAATCTTTTCTGTTAAAGCCGACGAAAAAGTTGCTAATGTTAGGGCTTGGTTAATATCAGGAGAGAAAGGGACTTTGCATCATGCGTATCCGGTAATTGATAATTCTAATAAACTAATCGGGATTATAACAAGAAAAGATTTAGAAACTGCAGACAAATCAGAAATTCAAAAAATAAGAGAGATCATTAAATCACCTTTGATAATAATTTTTGAAGATAACACAATGAGGCAGGCAGCAGATACAATGGCCCTTTATAAAGTGAAACATCTCGCGGTAGTTTCTCACGATAATCAAAGTGATATGATTGGGTTCATTACACATGAAGACATATTAATGGCTAGGAAAGCTTACAATGAAAAAGAAAATTTATATAAAAGATATATCGCTTTTAATAACAAGCGAAATGCAAGGAAATCTTAATCCCTATAACATTAACCATGTAGTATTTTTTACTACATTGGCATTAATAAATACGCCTCAAAAGCTGTTTTTTAATCTTTACATCAAATACACATATATCGCTCTTTAATTCTAACCCTTGTTAAAGCTAAATTGTACTCAAGATTTTTAAGAAACACTCTATTTACTTTTTATACTTTGTACAAATTAATAAGGGAGCTTTTATGCCACTCACAAATAGATTTTCATTTTACGATGAACAATATGAAACCTTAATAAATCTAGGACTTTGCAGAGACAAAGCAATTCTTTTTGCAAACTCACCACAAACTGAAAGACGCAGAAGAACCACAAGATTTATGAAAGAGGCAGATAACCTCAAAGAAAGAATTAAAAAAAGCTATAAGAGATCAAGAGATAAATATAAATTTTAATTTTTCATTAATTGGAGGAGGCAATGAAGATTGTAGATGCATTATTACAACATCATGAAGAAATTAGAGACCTTTTCGATAAGACAGAAAAAGATGCTCGTCATTTTGATAATTTGAAAAAAAGTTTAGATGTTCATCATAAAAATGAAGAAAAATATTTATTAGACATTTCTAAAAAAAAGAGTGATCTGAAAGATGAAAGTCTCGAATCTATTGAAGAACATTATGCAATTGTAATGCTATTGGAAGATTTAGAAAATTTTCCTAAAAATGATGAGCGATGGAAAGTAAAACTAAAAGTTTTAAAAGAATTAGTTGATCATCATCTTGAAGAGGAAGAAGAAGATCTATTTCCTAAGGTTATTAAAGATATGAAGGATGATTTTCTCGAAGAATTAGGTGAAGATTACCAGAAAACTAAAGAAGAACAATTAGCAGTATTAT
>CALDDL010000339.1 GCA_937936675.1 uncultured bacterium | reverse complement strand
TCATATTGCTTTTGATTTATATATAACTTAGCGCCGGTCAATTCGGCAGAAGCACATTGAAAGGCAGAAAAACCCAAACCCATCGAGACTATGCTTAAAATTATTAAAACGCGTTTCATTTCTACTCCTTAGATATAATAATTTGATATTAATATCGCAATTTAACGATTTGTACTACTTTTAATCAAGGTCATTTTGTAGTTGATTATCTTTAAATCCCATTTGATTGAATATCAGAATTAAAAAGGATATTTTTGTTTGAAAAAAAAGAATACTATGAAAAAAGAAGAAATAATCCAAAAAGCACCAAAAGTATTACTTCATGACCACCTTGATGGTGGATTGCGAACCTCTACAATTATTGAATTAGCAAAGGAAATCAAATATAATAAACTCCCGACAAATGATCCTGCAAATTTAGCAGAATGGTTTTTTAGAGGTGCTAATAAAGGAAATTTAGTTGAGTATTTACAAGGTTTTGAGCATACAATCGCTGTTATGCAGACTAAAGAATCCCTTGAGCGTATAGCTTTTGAAATGATGGAAGATATGTATCTTGATGGAGTTTGTTATGTAGAAACCCGTTTTGCTCCTGTATTTCACCAGTCAAAAGGGCTTTATTATGAAGATATTGTCAAAGCAGTTTTAGCCGGACTTCAAAAAGGGAAAGAAAAATTTGGTGTTGGCTTTGGACTTATTCTTTGCGGAATGCGAAATATGAAAAACACGCTTGAGATAGCGGAAATTGCGGTTAATTTTAGGAGAAATGGTGTTGTTGGCTTCGATTTAGCAGGTGAAGAAGGTGGCTATCCTCCTAAAAAACATATAGATGCGTTCCAATTTATAAAAAGAGAGAATTTTAATATTACTATCCATGCCGGAGAAGCATTCGGAAAAGAATCTATTTGGCAGGCAATTCAATTATGTGGTGCTCATAGGATCGGTCATGCCACAAGATTAAGAGAAGATATAATTTATGATAAAAACGGTAAAATCGTTGCTCTTGGTGATCTTGCTCAATATATTCTAGATACAAGATTACCCCTAGAAATAAATCTTTTAAGTAATGTTCATACCGGTGCCGTTGATAAATTAGAAAATCATCCATTTATTTCTTTATATAAAGAGAAATTTAGGGTATTCTTAAATACAGATGATAGATTAATGAGTAATACTACTCTTACAAATGAGTATTTAACTGCAAGCAATAAATTCGGAATTAATTTAGATGATATCGAAAAGCTAAATATTAATGCTATGAAATCTTCGTTCATTCCTTATAAAGAAAGACTTCACTATATTTATAATGTAATTAAACCCGGATACCAAAAAATCCGCGAACAACTTTTGTCACTAAAGGAATTTTAAGATATATGTCAAAAAGCTTATTTAAAAACTACAACTATGATTTTGATAAAAACGAGAAAAAAATATTAGTAACCTTCTGCAAGCAGGCAATAAAGCAGATGAGCGATGATAGTAAATATTATGAATTTGTTAAATCATTTCAATCGATTATAGATAAGATAGATGCTAGCGGTGGCGATAGCATTAAATTAACTAAAGATGAAAAAACAAAACTAACTTTTCAATTGCAGAAAAATATTGAGTTTATTCAAGGACAGGTTAAGAACGCATGGTTTATAAAAAAATGGTTATATAAATCAATGCTTACACAATATTCGGCACTAATGGAAAATCATTTCAAAGACTAATAGAGAAATTTTATAATGGCTAAAGAAATAAGAGCACCACACGGAACGGAATTAAGTTGTAAAGGTTGGATTCAAGAAGCGGCATTAAGAATGTTAATGAATAATTTAGACCCTGATGTTGCAGAAAATCCTGATGAATTAATTGTTTATGGAGGAAAAGGAAAAGCAGCAAGAAATTGGGATGCATATAATGCAATTATTGAATCATTGCGAAATTTAGAATCGAATGAAACACTCTTGGTTCAATCAGGAAAACCAGTGGCAATTTTCAAAACACATGATAATGCACCGAGAGTAATTATTTCTAATTCAATGCTCGTTCCTGATTGGGCAAATTGGGATGAATTTAGAAGATTAGAATCGCTCGGTCTTACTATGTATGGACAGATGACTGCCGGTAGTTGGATTTATATCGGCACTCAGGGAATTTTACAAGGGACTTATGAAACATTTGCTGAGTGTGCAAGAAAACATTTTAACGGTTCACTTAGCGGTAAGTTTCTGCTAACAGCAGGAATAGGAGGAATGGGCGGTGCTCAGCCATTAGCAGCTACAATGAATGGAGCTGCTTTCCTTGGAATTGATGTTGATGAATCACGACTTCAAAAAAGAATTGAGACCGGTTACTTGGATGTATTAACTAAGGATTTTGATGAAGCAATTAAACTTGTTTTAGAGGCAAAGCAATCAGGGAAAGCTTTATCGGTTGGCTTGGTAGGAAATGCCGGCGAAGTACTTCCACGGATGATTAATGAAAATATCATTCCTGATATACTTACCGATCAAACATCTGCACATGATATGTTAAATGGTTATGTACCAATGGGCATGCGCTATGAAGAAGCACTTTCACTTAGGAAAGAAAATCCGGAAGAATATATTGCAAAAGCTCGAACTACTGTAGTCGTTCACATGAATGCACTATTAGACATGCAAAAGTTAGGAGCCATTGCATTCGATTACGGTAATAATATAAGAGGTGAAGCAAAGGAAAACGGAGTAATGAACGCATTTGAGATACCCGGATTTGTACCCGAATATATTCGTCCTCTTTTCTGCGATGGCAAGGGTCCATTTCGTTGGGCGGCACTCTCAGGTGATCCAAATGATATTTATGAAACTGATAGAGCAATAATTAAAGCTTTCCCTGAGAATAAACCTCTCATAAGGTGGATTGAGATGGCTCAAAAGAAAGTTCATTTCCAGGGGCTTCCTTCTCGCATTTGCTGGTTAGGTTACGGTGAAAGAGCTAAAATGGGTAAAATATTTAATCAATTAGTAGCAGAAGGAAAAGTAAAAGCACCTATAGTAATCGGTAGAGACCATTTAGATTGCGGTTCTGTAGCCTCACCAAATAGAGAAACAGAGGCTATGCTCGACGGAAGCGATGCTATAGCCGATTGGCCTATATTAAATGCACTCCTAAATGCTATTGGAGGTGCTAGCTGGGTTTCAGTACATCATGGCGGAGGTGTTGGTATTGGTAAATCCATACATGCAGGAATGGTGGTTGTAGCTGATGGAACTAAAGAAGCTGAAGAAAGATTAGAGAGAGTACTAACTTATGATCCCGGTATGGGAATTGTCCGACATGCAGATGCCGGATATTCACAAGCAATTGAAAACGCAAAAAAATTTCAAATAAAAATACCAATGTTGCATTAAAAATGGAGCAGATATGAAAATGAAAGTATTAATTGCCGATAAGTTTCCTGATCTCTACTTAAAAAAATTAGAGGAAGCCGGCATCGATGTAATCTATAATCCAAAACTAGGTGAAAACGATTTACCCGAAGCTGCAAAAGAAGTTGACTGTCTAGTTGTCCGTTCTACAAATGTGAACGAAGCTACGATTGAAAATGCGCAAAAGCTTAATTTAATTGTAAGAGCAGGTGCCGGAGTTAATAATATAAAAATTGCTGCCGCTAATAAGAAAGGTATTTATGTAGCTAATTGTCCTGGTAAAAATTCAATTGCTGTTGCAGAACTAGCTCTAGGATTGATGATTTCTCTAGATAGAAGAATTCCGAATAATGTAATTGATTTTAAGAATGGTAAATGGAATAAAGGCGAGTATTCAAAATCCGAGGGATTATTTGGAAAAACTCTTGCAATTGTAGGCTATGGTAATATTGGTAAAGAAGTAGCGAAAAGAGCTCAAGCATTTGGTATGAATATTTATGCTAAGGATATTTCACGAATTGAAGGATATGGCGTAAAAGATTTTGAAGAATTCGATCAGATATTACCTATTGCCGATATAGTGTCATTGCATTTACCTGCTACTCCACAAACTAAAAATTTATTTAATGACAAAATGTTTAGTATGATGAAGGATGGTGCAATTCTTATAAATACATCTCGTGCCGATATCATTGATGAAGATGCATTAATTAAAGCAGTCAAAGAAAAAAATATAAGGGTAGGACTTGACGTTTTCAAAGGAGAACCGGAATCAAAGAGCGGTGAGGTGAGTTCTAAACTAATGGAACTTGAAAATGTTTATATTACTCATCATATTGGCGCATCCACCGAACAAGCGCAAAACGCAGTTGCCGAAGAAACTATTAATATTATTCTAGGCTACACTCAAAATGGTGTGATTGCACATTGGGTCAATAGAGCAAAGATTACAGATGCCCATTATCAATTAGTAGTAAAACATTATGATAAACCGGGAGTTTTAGCTTCAATTTTAGATGTGTTAAGACAAGGCGATATTAATATTGAAGAAGTGGAAAATATTATTTTTGATGGTGGACTCGCTGCTTGCTGCACTCTTAAATTACATACAGCAGCAACACCTGAAATGCTAAATGCAATTAATAAGAATCCAAACGTTATTACCTATTCTCATGTTGAATTAAATTAAACTTTTTCAGTAATATTTAGTACTGTTAGTTTTTATCTCGTTCAGATAATAAATAAATTTTATTGTATTGATTATATCAGTACAAAATTATTTTAATGAGTTTTAATATTAAAAAAAAGCAGTAAGGAAATCCTTGCTGCTTTTTTTATACTAATTCTATTTCAAAAAGGTCTTCAATTAATCCATGATAATAAAGCTGATTAATTAATTCCTTTAATCCATCAATTTCATTTTCAGTCATCTCAAAATAGACACTATCAATATTATCTCTAACGAATGTTTCGATGTTATTAGATAAATCAATTTTCTTTAAAATTTTGTCTAAATTTTCTTCGACAATTTCATCTAAATTCAACATTGCTTTATTGAGTTTTTCTATTTTCTCTTGATTATAAGAAGCCACCACAAAATTGACATAAGGATAATCAATTAATTCGGCAATCTCATCAGAAAGACTCATCCCTTTACCAAATACTCTGGGATCAAGATTTTCATTTCCGGCGATAATATAATTATCGACATCTGATAGTTCTCGTTTTGTATCAATAACAAATTCGGGTTCAGTGGAATATAATTCACTAAATAAAATCTTAGAAAGAAGAACTTCATTTAAAGTAACATCTCCGCGAAGAAATATTTTTGATAGATCTTTTTGATTTGGCTTAAAATAAAAATATGAATTCGATAGAGGACCATCGAATGAGATAGCGATTTTTTTCGATATAAAAATATTTCTATTATTAATTAATTCGCAGGATGGAATAAGCCCGATAGCATCTTTATCACTATTGAGTTCACGTGTAATAAGAGAAGCATTCTTTGTAATAAAATTATAGGTACTAAGAGCCGGAGTTGTTAATGCAAGAAAAGCAGAAAATATATTTTGCGGTATAAAAAAATTTGTATTATTCATAAAATAAAAAAGCCGCATTCAAGCGGCTTATAAACCCTTTTATCTAACGTTTTTACTTTTGATACGAGCTGCTTTACCTGATAATTCTCTCAAGTAGAATAGTTTAGCGCGTCTTACTTTACCTTCTTTTAATAGCTCAATTTTTGCTATTCTAGGAGAATTATAGTTGAAAATTCTTTCAACGCCAACACCGCTCGACATTTTTCTAACGGTAAAAGTTTTATTTAAACCATTACCACGAATATTAATTACATCGCCTTCATAAGCTTGAATTCTTTCTTTATCGCCTTCGACAACACGAACGTCAACACGAATGTGATCACCTGGTTTAAATGGTGGGAACTCATTTTTAACCTGGTCATTTAATAATGCTTTAATATTATCCATTTCTACTACTCCATACTATTTATTTTTTTCCAATTTTCAGTTAAAACTTTTGATTGCACTTCTTTCCATTCTTTTATCTTTTTTTCATGTCCCGATAGAAGAACATCGGGCACCCTCAGACCGCGATACTCCGCAGGTCTGGTATAAAATGGAGGTTCTACAACTTCACCATCCATCAAAGAATCCAGAAGAGCACTTTCACTATCATTTAATACCCCCGGTATTAAACGTACTACAGCATCAATGATAATTAAAGCAGGAAGCTCGCCACCGCTCAAAACAAAATTGCCGATCGATATCTCATCCGAACAAAACATCTCTCTTACTCGATCATCTATACCTTTATAATGACCTGCAATAATCATCAAATTTTCACAGATAGAAAAATCGTTTGCACATTTTTGATTAAATACTTTTCCTTTAGGGGAAGTAAAAATAATGTGGCTATAATTTCTCTCTGATTTCAATTTTTCAATGCATTCAAAGAACGGTTCCGGTTTAAGAAGCATACCAGGTCCGCCGCCAAATGGCTTATCATCAATCTGTTTGTGCTTGTCATGCGCATAATCTCTAAGATTATGAACAAATATTTGTACCTTATTTTTATCCTGAGCACGCTTTAAGATACTCGTATTCAAAGGAGAAATAAGTAAATCAGGCACAGCAGAGATAATATCAATTCTCATCGTATAAAACAGTACAGTTCTTTTTAAGGAGAACTACTTTTTTTCGGATATTCACTTTTTCCACATAGTCTTTCACCGCCGGAAATTTGAATTCTTTTCCAGTATTATCAACGCCGATATAAATATCATTAGCGGGCAATTGAATCACCTCTTTTAATATACCCAATTCTTTTGTTCCCGAAATAATTACAGAACCAATTAAATCGTGTATAAAAAACGTATTTTCCGGCAGCTCTACTAATTCATCGGAAGTGATAAAGACTTTTTTCCCAATTAAAAATTGAACATCCTCGAAAGTATCAAAATTCTTAAACTTCAGAGCAATATCATTATTAAAAGAAAAAACATCTTCAACATAAAACCCTTTAACCACACCAAAGACTTCAATATAAACAAGGTCGAGATCAAAATAACGATCTCTAAAATCAGAATATGGCGTGATAAGTAAGTAGCCATCCTTTTTCGATGCGGACGATAATTCCGCAACAAGGAAAAGCTCTTGCACTTAATCCAATATTTTTAGTATAGCTCTTTTGCCATCTTTGGCAGCAATTGCAGTCAACAAAGTTCTCATAGCTTGAGCAGTTTTACCTTGTTTACCAATTACTTTGCCAACATCGTCAGCGCCAACTTTTAAGGTCAGCTCGATTGTTTTTTCATCCGGTGCAGTCTGTTCTACTGTTACACTATCCGGATTGTCAACAAGATGCTTAGAAATAAATTCAATAAATTCCTTCATGGGAATACCTATATAATAATGGACACGGGTACTTTTTTAAATGCAGATATCCGAAATCAATTATTCGTTTTCTCCGGAAGCAGTACCCTTTACTTCCGCTGCATCATTAGTTTTATTCAAATCTTTTTCAGCGGTTTTCTTTTTAGCTTCTTTTTTTCCAGCTAAAGCTAATTTTTTTGCTTCTTGCTTTTTCTGCCAATCTTCAACTTCAGAATTGAATTTCTCTTCTGAAACTTTTTTCGATTTTAAGTTATGTTTTAATAAAACACCTTCAGCACTTAACAAGTTTCTTACTGTATCCGTAGGTTGAGCACCAACACCAAGCCAATACAACGCTCTATCTTGATTAATTTCAACAACAGCAGGGTCAGATTTCGGATTATACAAACCAATCGCCTCAATAAACTTACCATCTCTAGGTGATCTAGCATCAGCAGCGACCAATTTATATACCGGTTGCTTTTTCTTTCCCATTCTTTTTAGTCTTAGTCTTACAGCCAAGTTTAATTTACCTCCTAATTATAATTTAATTCTTAATTTACTCTAAAATTTTTCAAATTGCCAAGCATTGATTTTCCGCCTTTACCATTTAGCATCTTCATCATTTTTTGCATATCGGCAAATTGTTTTATTAATCTATTTACATCCTGAATCGAAGTACCGCTTCCAATAGCAATTCTTTTACGGCGGCTCCCATTAAGTATTTTAGGATTCATTCTCTCTTTTTTTGTCATCGATTGAACTATCGCTTCAACTTTTACAAGTTGATTATCATCTACATCTGCATTCTTAATTGATGATGAAAGTCCGGGAATCATTCCTAAAATGGATTTCAAAGAACCCATTTTTTTAATCATCTTAATCTGCTTAAGAAAATCATCAAAATCAAATTTGTTATTTAGAATTTTCTTTTCTAAATCTTCAGCATCTTTTTCGTCAAATTCTTTTTGGGCTTTTTCAACAAGTGAAACAACATCACCTTTGCCCAAAATTCTTGATGCTAAGCGTTCTGGATAAAAAATCTCTATTGAATCAAGTTTCTCACCTAAGCTAATAAATTTAACCGGCTTCTGAACTACAGCTCTAATTGAAAGGGCGCACCCACCCCTTGAATCACCATCCAACTTAGTAAGTACTATTCCATTATATTCTAGCCTATCATTAAATGCCTTAGCGGAATTAACCGCATCCTGCCCCGTCATCGAATCCACAACGAATAAAGTCTCAGACGGATTTACCGCTTTTTTAATAGCAGAAACCTCATTCATCATCTCTTCATCAACATGAAGACGACCGGCAGTATCTATTATGACCGTATTGAGATTATTTTCTTTAGCATATTTAATTGATTCTTCAGCTATCTTAACGGCGTTTTTTTCACCGTCAATTGAAAACACGGGAACTTTAATTTGACTTCCCAAAATTTTCAATTGCTCGATAGCTGCAGGTCTATAAATATCAGCAGCAGTTAAAAGAACATTTCTTTTTCTCTCAGTTAGGAACTTTGCTAATTTTCCGCTAAAAGTTGTTTTACCGGAACCTTGAAGTCCAACAATAAGAATTACCGTTACACCGCTTGGATTAAGAGAAATCTCACTTCCCTTTCCTCCCATTAACAGAGTCAATTCATCATAAATTATTTTTGTGATTAATTGACCAGGAGTAATTGATGTTAGTACTTCCTGTCCAAGAGCTTTAATTTTTACGTCATCTATAAATTGCTTAGCAACTTTATAATTGACATCAGCATCAAGTAAAGCGATACGTATTTCTCTTAAACTCTCGGAGATATTATTCTCTGAAAGTTTACCCTGACCGGTTACTTTTTTAAGAACTCGTTCAAACTTTAAGGTAATGTCATCAAGCATAAATCACGCAAACCTTAAGATAACAAAATTTGAAAATATTTCAAATTCAAATCCTAACTTTCTTTTAATGAATTAGCACCCGAAACGATCTCAATAATTTCCGTTGTAATTGATGCCTGTCTAATTTTGTTGTAAGTCAATTGAAGCGACCTAATTAATTCTTTAGCATTTTCGGTAGCCATATCCATTGCAGTCATTCTGGCACCTAATTCTGCCGTATAAGATTCAAGTAATATTTTCCACATTTGTGTATTCAAATATTTCGGCAATAAAGAATTAATAATTGCTGACTTATCCGGTTCGTAAATATATTCAACGTTATCTAACTTATTGTCTTCGGTTGTAATTTCAGGTTTTATAGGTAAGAGCTGCTCAATACGAACATTTTGTGTAACTACCGATTTAAATTCGTTATAAACTACAACAATCTTATCAATCTCGTGATTAAGGAATTTGAATTTTAAATCAGCAATTAATTTAGCAGCGAAATCAAATTTGAGATGAGAGAAAATGCCCGAATAGTTTCCGGGTACTTTATTAAAACGTTTTGAGAAATAATCTGCACCTTTTTTACCAATGCAATAAAGCTCTAAATTATCTCCGGATACATAATCGGAATATTCTCCTTTTAATAGGTCTTCGACAGTTCTAATAATATTCATATTAAAGCCACCGCAAAGACCACGATCCGAAGTAACTACAATAACAGCGATATTCTTAAATTCTCTTTCTTTAATTAGATCATTTTCAATATTTTTTTCTATACTTAATAGATTATTAAGTAGCTCGGTAATCTTTTTAGAATAAGGACGCGCATTAAGAGCATTTTCTTGTGCTCTTCTTAAGCGTGCAGCAGCCACCATTTTCATAGCTTTAGTAATCTGCTGCGTACTTTTAATTCCGCTTATTCTACCTTTTATGTCCCGTAATGTTGCCATATAAAATAAAGTTTACCTTTTATGCTGCATTAAATTTTTCGGAAAATTCCGAAAATGCTTTTTTAATATTTTCTAGTGTTGGATCAGTTAATACTTTTTCTGTACGAATAGATTCAAAAATTTGAGGATATCTTAATTCGGCATACTCGAGGAATTCTTTTTCAAATTTTTTCAGACTTGCAATTGGTACATTCTCAAAATAATTATTTGTACCGAGATAAACGCTCACAACCTGTTTTTCAATTGGAATCGGAGCATATTGAGCTTGCTTTAATAATTCGACAAGACGAGCACCTTTAGCAAGTGTTCTGGTAGTTGCTTTATCGAGATCTGAGCCAAATTTTGAGAACGCTTCTAATTCTCTATATTGAGCTAAATCCAATTTAAGAGTTCCTGCTACTTTTCTCATAGCTTTAATCTGTGCATTACCACCCACACGAGAAACCGAAATACCAACGTTAATAGCAGGTCTTACTCCCGAGTTGAATAAATTCGGTTCGAGATAAATTTGACCGTCAGTAATAGAGATAACGTTTGTTGGGATATAAGCAGAAACGTCTCCCTGTTGGGTTTCGATAATAGGGAGTGCTGTAAGACTTCCACCGCCAAGATCGTCGCTAAGCTTAGAAGCTCTCTCTAATAATCTGGAATGGAGATAAAATACGTCTCCCGGATATGCTTCACGTCCCGGAGGTCTTCTAAGTAATAAAGATAATTCTCTATAAGCTACTGCTTGTTTTGAAAGATCATCATAAACAACTAGAGCATGCCTTCCCGAATCTCTAAAATATTCGCCCATCGTAGAACCGGCATAAGGGGCAATAAATTGCAGAGGTGCCGGAGTCGATGCAGCCGCTGAAATTACGGTTGTATATTCCATTGCTCCAAGTTCTTGAAGTTTTCCCACTACCTGTGCAACCGTTGAAGCTTTCTGACCAATCGCCACATATATACAATATACCGGATTAATTCCTAATCTTTTGGCTTCTTCGGTATGTGTATGCTTTTGATTAATAATTGCATCGATAGCAACGGCAGTTTTACCCGTTTGTCTGTCTCCGATAATTAATTCCCTTTGACCGCGACCAATTGGAATCATTGCATCTACGGCAACTATACCTGTTTGAAGAGCTTCTTTAACCGGTTGACGTTGAATTACACCAAGAGCTTTTCTTTCAATCGGCGAGAAAAATTCTGATTGGACAGGTCCTTTACCATCAAGAGGTTCACCTAATGGATCCACCACTCTTCCTAATAATTTTTCGCCAACAGGGAAAGACGCTACACGCTTGGTTCTTCTTACTTCATCGCCTTCCTTAATTAAATTACCATCTCCAAAGAGTACACAGCCAACGCTATCTTCTTCGAGATTTAGAACCATTCCCATAATACCATGCGGGAACTCAACAAGCTCACTTGCCATAACTTGCGATAATCCATAAACTCTGGCAATTCCATCACCGACCTGTAAAACAGTGCCTACATCATAAATTTCAGATTCGCTTTCAAATCCTGCTAATTGCTTCTTTAATATTCGAGACACCTCGTCGGGTCTTACTTCAGCCATTTTCTTCTTCCTAATTTTTCGTCTAATTGTTTAGAATAGTTTCTGACATTAATTTTTTCTTTAGAAGTTTTAATTGATTTTTGATACTCGAATCAATCACTTGATCATTAATCAAAACAATAAAACCGCCAATTAAACTGCTATCTACTTTATAAGTGATATTCACTTTTTTCTTTGTAAAATCTTCAAGTTCTTTTTGAATTCTTGTTTTTGCTTCATCATTCAAATCAACTGCCGATTTTACAACTGCATTTACAATACCTAACTTTTCATTTTTTAGTTCTATAAAACGAGAGATAATTTCGAAAAGAATATCTTCACGATTATGTTCAACTATTAAATTAAAAAAGGTATCCACTTCAGAACTAACTTTACCGGAGAAAATTTCCTTAAGTAGCTCTTTCTTAATATCCTGCTTAACGATAGGATTTTTAAGAACAGCTCTAAGTTCTTTAGAATTTTTTAGGGTATTAAACACCAAGTCCGCACTTTCTGAGACAGAATTAAAAATATTCTTATCTTCTGAAAGACGAAATAGTGATTTAGCATATCTTGAAGCGACTCTAAAATTTCCCATAATTAATTTTTCTGAAGTTCATCTAAATACTTATTAATAATACCAACTTGTTTTTCTTTATCTAAGTTTGAGCGTATAATTTTTTCAGCAGCATCCACGGCAATTTCGGCAACTTGATTTTTAAGCTTAACAAAAGCTTCTTGATTCTTTCTTTCGATTTCCGACTTAGCATCTTCGATCATTTTAGCGGATTGAGCTTTGCTTTCATCTAGCATTTGAGATTTAAGCTTTTCAGAATACTCACGAGTTTGTTCAATAATATGTTGAGCTTCCTTCTCGGCTTTAACCATAGCGGACTTGTTGTCTTGAATTAATTTTTCAGCATCTATTCTAGCCTTCTCGGCTTTCTCAAGAGATTCTTTGATAAAGAGTTCTCTTTCGGAAAGTGAATTAAGTATCGGTTTCCAAGCAGCTTTTTTCAAAATAACCATCAGTAAAATAAATGTAACGATAGTCCAGAGAATAAGACCAGGATTGACATCGAGCGGACTTCCGCCGCCTGCCTCGGAGCCTGAAAGTGCAATAATTGCAATTAACTTAGATAATAACATTTTCTTCCCTAAATTGGATTAAATTCTGTAACTCTTATTTAAGAGCTAAAAGAATACAAATAACTAACGCAAATAAAGAAATACCTTCAATAAGAGCTGCAGCAATAATCATTGATGTTCTGATGTCACCGGCTGATTCAGGTTGACGGCCACTTGCTTCCATAGCCGAGCTAGCTAATTTACCGATACCAAAAGCACCGCCAATAACTGTCAAAGCTGCGCCAAATCCTGCTGCTAAATATGCGTATTCCATTTAATTCCTCCTTTTATAACCGATTTGTTTTTGTTTTATTCTAATGTTCCTGATGTACTGCCATCCCAATAAATAAAGATGAGAGCATTGTAAAAATATATGCTTGTATTAATGCCACCAAAATTTCTAATAAATATATAAACAGTGCAAATGATATCGAAACAGGCACTACAAAATAAGTCCTAAGTATAAAAATTAATCCCAATAAAGCCATTATGACAATATGACCGGCGGTCATGTTTGCAAAGAGACGAACAGCTAATGCAAATGGCTTTGTAAAAAGTCCTAATAACTCTACAATAATCATTATTGGAAGAAGCCAAGCCGGGATTCCATGAGGAATTAGTCCTCTAAAATATCCGAAAATTCCATTCTTCATCATTCCACCAATCTGAATAACCGCAAAAGAAATTAGTGCGAGCGATGCTGTAACTGATATATTACTTGTAGAAGTGGAAGAATAAGGCACTAAGCCAATAAAATTAGCTGTAAGAATAAAAAAGAATACCGTTAGAAGATAAGGTAAAAATCGTTCAAATCCTTTACCGATTGTTGGTGCTGCAATTTCATCTCTAACAAAAACTATAAGTACTTCAAGCACGTTATTAAATCCGCGAGGTATTCGTGATTTTTTGTATGACTTGGCTGCTCTGATTAAAATAAAACTCATAAGTATAACAGCTAACCAAATAAAAACAAGATGTTTAGTAATCGAAAGGTCAATTCCAAATAAATGAATTTCAGGTAAATGAATTACACCGAAAGGAGGAAAATCTAATTCTCTCGAATCGAGAATGTGATGCATTATCCATCCGGTATCCTGAGTCTTTGATGCAACAGCAGTTTTTAAGCTATCGGCAGCAGTATGTAAAGTATCTAAAGTTGTCACTTATTTTGGTTTTTTCCCTATGTTCCGTAATAACACTATTTCAATAACTAAAAAGAAAATATAAATTACAAAGAATGTAAAAATAAACGAATATTTGTCAATTTTCAAGAATTTTAGTACAATAAAGAAAGATAGTAGGATAAATAACATCCTAACACCAATACCACCAAGAGCAGAAGTAATAAAAGATTTATTCGATTTATCTTTTAATCCACGGGAAAACATTAAAAATATTCCGAAATTGAGCAAATTCAAACATATTGCAATAAAAACAGACCATAATACAACATTTTCTCCAAATTCGTACAAATCATTTTCCTTTTTTTCTTTTTTCGTTTAATTCAAGAACAGTTTTAATAAAATTATATAATCCGGCAGCGGCACCGCCAAATGTGAAAATTAAAATCAAAATTGGAAATGTATTAAACTTTTCGTCTAACCATCTTCCAAGGAAAAACATGACAACAATGGTAGCAGCTAGTTGAGTTCCCAGACCTAGATAAGGTCCTACTTGCTGCATACTTTCTGCAACACTTTTAAATTTTTTCTTTATCACAAATATTATTCTTTCTGATTACTCATTGAGCTGCTGCCATTGAATTTCGCGCCTTCCTCGACTATTAATACTTTTGTAATTAAATCGCCGATTAATTCCGAACGAGATTCCAATTTAATTTTTTCAATAGAATTAACGGTACCTTCAATTTTACCGCTTAAAGTTATAATTCGGGCGTTAACGTCACCCTTAATATAAGAACTATCACCAAGAGTAAGATTACCATTAACATTGACGTTGCCATTAATTATACCATCGATTCTAATATTATTTTTACTAGTAATATTACCGTCAATGGTAACGCCATTGCTCAATATACTCACTTCATCGGCTGAAGAAGATTCTTTTTTACTTATCATACATTCCCCTATTTTGTAAGAAGCAGATCGGGATTAATTACATTTCCATTTTCCCAGACTTCGAAATGGAGGTGAGGACCGGAAGTATTTCTGCCGGAATTACCGCTCAACGCAATCAACTCACCCTGTCTAACAAAATCCCTTTCTTTTTTTATTAATTCACTACAATGCTTATACATTGTAAGATAATTATTGCTTTGAATAATTAATGAATATCCATATTCTATTGAATAACCTGAATGAATTACGATTCCGGATAAAGAAGCATAAACAGGAGTACCGATTTTTGCTCCGTAATCAATTCCAAGATGATTATTTGCCGGACTAAATTTTTGCGTAACTACTCCATTAATTGGTTTTAAAAAATATAATATTTTCAATGTATCATCATTTACCGATAATTTATTTATAAAATCAATAAATACAGAATAGATATTATTCGATATTTTCATTCCCGGTTTTTTGAAGTGCTTCAACGAATCATAAAGTGCAGAATTGGTATCTATCTTATCAGTACCCGCAAGCATCATAGCCATCTTCAAACGCTTATTAACCGAGGAGATCGATTCAACTTGTTCGGAAAGAATTAATACTTGTTTCTCAAGCTGTTGAATTTCCTTTTTCTGCTGTTTAATTTCTGTGGTTTCTAAAAACGTGAGGGCACTTCCGAGCGGAGTGATTGCAAGGAGCAGTATAGTTAGCAAACCAATTAAAAATATAGCGATTGCACCATAGCCCGCAAGTGCGAGAATCGTAAATTTGAATCGCTTTGTAGTTGTCGATGGAAAATTTGGTGTTACTAATATCGACGATTCTTTAATATCTTTTAGACTAAACCAGTTCATATTCTTAAATTATTTAGCGAAATATAAGGATAAATCAATTCAATTTCTTATTTAGTATATGAGTATTAATCATATCTATTACAAATTGAGGCGTAAGTTTATACCCGCAATTAAAATGACCAAGGGGACACTTTGTTCTTCCGTGAATTCCACATGGTTTGCAATCCAATTTATCATAGCTAAGAATAAGGCTATTATCTGCATAAGGGTAGAATCCAAATTCTTTTACTGTCGAACAATATAAAGTTACTACAGGAGTGGATTTAACGCTACCAAGATGTTTTGGAATTGCCTGTTCGGTTAAAAGAGATAGACTAATAGACGAAGAGGTAGCCATACCAAGATGTGTAGGTGCACTGTCATTACAGATTAAGAGTTTACTTGCCCCTATAAGCGCAATAGATTCGATTAGAGAGAGTTTCCCTACGAAAGAGACTATTGAACCGCCTAATGAATTACAAAGCGATTCTGATTCATTTGCGTCTTCTTTACCGCCAATTAATGCAACTTCATAGCCTATCGATATAAAGTATTTTGCGATTTCAGAAAAATAATCAATCGGATATTTTTTAGTAGCCCATACAGAACCAATGGCAATTGTGATAATCTCATTTTTAAAGTTATTTTTAATTTTGTCATCAATCTTTTTACTTATTTCTTCAGAAATTTTTATATCAGGAAATATTTTCCAATTATTTCCGCTTATATCAAATCCTCCAAGGAATAGATTTCGAGCAACTTCGTGTATATCTTTTTTATACTCAACCAAATATTTATATACAAAGCCCATCGAAGAAGTATTGAATCCAAAAGTTTCTTTACAACCACTTGATGCTACTATTAATGAGCTTCTGAATGAACGGTGAGGCGAATATATTTTATCAAATTTTTCTTTCCTTATTTTGAGTAGAATCCGGATAAAAGATTTTAATGATTTATCATTCCCTTTTTTGTCATACACAATTGTATTATGAACGTATTGCGAAACATTAAAAATTTCCTTGGATGCCGGAATTGCAATAACAGAAATTTTGCTTTCGGGATACTTTGAGTATAACTTTTGAATTAAAGGAAGAGTAAGAATTGCATCGCCGAGAAATGCCGTTTGAATTATAAGAATTTTCATAATCTAGTATTTCCAAATCTTATGCATCCAAAACCACTGTTCGGGATTTTCTCTGACATATCTTTCAAGAAGACTAAAATATTTTTGCGATACAATAGCAACATTTTCTTCAAGGCTATTTTTAGTATTATCATAATCTACAACTTGATGAACTAATTGATAATTGCCATCTGGTTTTCTAATAAAAAGAGCAAATAGAATTTGAGCGTTAGATTTAACAGCCATTGTAAACACTCCCGTAAAAATAGCAGTAGAACGATTAAAGAAATTGATTCTCAATCCATCGGGATGACCTCTTTGGTCTGCCACAGCTGCAATAATACCTCCTCCTAAAAGGATTTTATAAATTTCTTTTGCACCTAATCCGGAAGATAGAGTTGTGTTACCAAATTTTTCTCTTAATTTATTTATGTAATCATTTACTAATTTATTCCTTTGGGGCTTGAACATTACTGCAAAATTCTTATTAAGTAACACGTTTACCAAAAGTGATCCTAATTCCCAATTTCCAAAATGTGCTGTCATCAAAATTGTTGATTTGGATTCAGACAAAGTAGAAATAAGTAATTCTGCATTTTCAATAGAATTTAATTTTAATATTTTCTCTTTTGTAAGAGAGGGAATAAAAAGAAGTTCGGCAAAGGTTGTTGTGAAGCTTATATAATTGAGTTTGGCAATATTATAAATCTCGGCTTCAGTTTTTTCGGGGAAAGCAATTTTAAGATTTCCAATAACGACTGACTTACGAATCGGGACAATATAGAATAAAAAAAGAGCGAGCATTTTTGCAAATGCCCGCGTCCCTTTCAATCCGATAATTCTTATTAAAAAACCAATAATTCGGAATAAAATATATTCAATAAGATTTTTCAATTTTTATTAATTAGTACCAAGTCTTCTCTGCCAAGTATCATCGCGAACTTCGCCACGTTTTGTAGAATGTAGAAGCTCAAAATTTCCGAATCCGGTTACATCACCGAAATAGAAATAAACACCATTTTCTATTGCATTATAAAACCATACTTCATACGGTTTAGTACTTCTTTCGCTAGAGAAAAAATCTCTCTGATCGGGTTCGCCATACATTAAATATACTCTTCCTCTATCGGTTTGATATCCTTCTCTATTTGCAACAGGGAAAGTTTTATTAACATAATCTACACGTCTCATATAACTATCTTTGAATTCGTGTGCTGCAGTTGAAGGGTCTGGGTCTCTGTTTAACCAGAAATTATATAAAAATTCTCTTTTACCCGTTACAGAATCAGTTTTAGCATACTGATCAATTTCTGCTTTTGTAGCAATATATTTTACTTCTTTAAACATTTTATCACAGTCTTCTGCCGAGAATACTCCGAACTCTGTTCCCATATAACCGAGTTCTTTAAATTTCAATTCAGTAGAATCGATAACACCCGGATTATAGAGATAAAACCGCTTTGATGAAGCATAAGCTTGATTATCAATCGGATCAACCAAAGTTAATATTAAGTTATATGAATCAGTAGGATATCTTGATAAATTAATTACTCCATAATCGACAACTGCATTTGGGCTTTGTTTAATCTGTTTCTTTGTACGATAGACAGAAAGTCCACGGCTATTATATAAAGTTTTTTCAAGTGTGAAATCTTTTGTTTCATCCGAAAGTTTTAAATTATATAATTCTGCATAATAGAAAAGAACGGGAGATAGATTAGAAAACAGCATACTTGGATTAGGGAAAACTTCCAAAGTATTTTTATAAAATATTGATAAAGAATCGACTCCGTCATGTTTAATATTAGTAGCTATTTGAATATCACTAATTCCAAATTTATCTTCTGGATATTCTTCAATTTTAATGTTTTCGCTGATAGATTTGGAAAGATATTTGTTATTCGAATCATAAGCATTAACTAAAATAGAATAATTACCCGGTTTAACTCCGATACCGAAAGAACCAAGCAAACTCTTACTTAAACTCGCAGTGGAAGTATCCTGAAGAGCATTTTGTATTTTCCAGTCACGATTAATAATAAATTCTTGAGTATCTTCATTTTTTAATTCAACATGAACAATAGCTTCATATACAAAACCGGAAGCTGTATTCTCAATTTTCATATAACGAGGAGAAAGTTCATAATAAAATTCTAAGTATGTAGTCTGATTATCATACTTGAAACGTGCGAAATCAAATTCAAACTGAAGTTCAGTTTGGGCAAAACTTAGCGATGTTGTAAAAAGAAACAATAAAACGAGTATTTGTTTTCTCATAATAATCCCTTAAAAAATATAGTTTAAAATACTGTTTTATAATTAAATAAACACGCATAGAAATACAATGCAAAAAATTTTACATGTTATTTAAAAAAGCAAAGCCCTCTTTTAAGGGAGGGCTTTGCAAAAACAATTTATATCTCACAGTAAAGAATTAGAATCCGAGTTGAACTGTGAATACATGGTTATCATCAAAGATGTCAGTTTGTCTGAAAGCATAGTCAAACTTAAATCCTACACCACCTAAATTATAATTAAGACCAACACCTGCGGTAAGACCGTAGATATTAGATTCTTTATCTAATTCAGGCAGCAACATGTAACCGCCGCGAACGAAGAATAAGTTATCGTATGAATATTCAGCACCGAGTTTATATTCATCGCCATAGAAGTTACTATTTTGGAAAACACCATTTAGTTGAAGGCTATTAACTTCATTAAGAGCATATTCATAACCAAAGCCGAGTTCCAAAGTTGATGGCAATTCAAAAGGAGCTGCATCAATTTTATAAAGCTGCTGTGGTCTTGTAAGGTCTGGAGCTACTGCATTAATATTAAGACCTGATCCATCATATTTCATTTGAGGACCTAAGTTTTTAATAACAACAGCAAAGCTAAGACCATTAACGTTAGCTAAGTTCTGATAAGCGATACCAACGTTAAATGCAATACCTGAAGTGCTAACTAAATCTAATCTTTCAGAGATAAAGTTTCCGGTAACACCGAAAGAAATCCTATCAGAAAGCATTCTGGAATAAGTAACACCAACAGTAACAAAGCTAGGCTTAAAATTCTGACCTGTACCGTCAGGGTTAGTTGTTGTAGTAATAGGAATATCACCAATATCAAGAGATTTTATACTGAAACCTAAAGCACCAAAACCTTCGATATTAGCAGAAACTGCACCATAAGTAACGCCGATATCGGCAATGTAATTCATCTGTGAGAAAAGAACACTTGTATTAGTTTCAGATCTAACTAAGTTAGCCGGATTCCAATACAAAGCTTCTAGTCCTTTGGCACCTACAAGCGAAGCACCGCTCATAGCGACTCCTCTTGCACCGACAGGTATTAAAAGCTGAGTAGCACCTGCAGTACCATTACGGTTACCACCGCCAGCAAAAATTGAACTGGAGGCAAACACCGTTAAGATGAGAAGATAGTTGATTAATTTTATTTTCTTCATTTTTTTAGTCTCCCTCAATTTTTAGAATCTATCCAGAATCTGTTGTTCTTGAATAATAGCTACTTTCAATACCTTTGTGGTTCCGAGATCAGGCATATCAACATGTACTATATAAAGACCGCTTGCTACGGGAAGATCTGATTCATTTGTCAAAGTCCATCTTTCAAATTGACTATTAGGATCAGCTTTCTCGATAGTTCTAACCAATTGACCAGCTAAGTTGAATATACGAAGTGTAGCCTTAGATGGTAAATGATTGAATGTAACGAATCTTTGGTATTTGTTGAGTTCCTGTGAGTTGATACCATAATAAGGATTTGGGAATACGTTAATTTTCTCAACGTCTTCCTTAGCTAAGTTAGGATCTACTACTACAGAAGGAGTTGTAAATTCAAATACATCAGCAGGAGAATTCGGTTTGGTTGTATAGAATCTAATTTGTCTATTTGCATCCGGTAATTTAGCAGTTGCTGTGTACATAACAAATAAAGTATTTGTTAAGTAAGGATAAGTGAATTCACCGGTAGAAGCACCCCAAGTAATATTAGCAGATGTAAATAAATCATTATCAGCTAAGTACTGAGCTTCTTTTGCAGGATCATAACTGATTTCTTTACCGGCAGCATCATAACCTTGCCATGCGAATATATATTCGTAGTTCGGTTTATGCCAGTTTACATCACGTGTTCCAGCAGGATCGATTGACCATACTTTGTCACCATCAGCATCTTGGAAACCGACGAATAGTCTGATTTTTTGCATTGTAGGGAACATAATACGATATATTGCAAACGGTAGGTACTGAACTTCACCTGTTGCAGTACTCTTAACTATATCTTCATTTAAGTAGCTATAAGCTAAAGATTTTTGGCTGAAATCGATAATTACATCATCAGCACCCCAATAGTCAAATCTATCATAATCAAAAGCAGATCTTGGTAAGTTAACATCACCTGCTCTATTACTCAAAATATAACCATTTGGACCTAAGCTTGCACCGGCAGGTGTTATACCTACTCTTGCATCTTTAACTACATCGCCTTCTAATTCCTTTATATCAATAATACCCGGTTCAGGACCATTAACCATTACTTGAACACCATCAACTAAAGGAGAAGCATCGCCAAGATTCTGTTCTACGCCTGTTGCTTTAACTTTACCTGTTGTAACGTTGGTAACAGTATATGTAACATGAGCATGATCATCTTCTTGGAAAGTTACTTTATATTTGCTTCCGGTAACCAAAGAAGGATCAACCACTTTAACTTGAGCAACTCCCTGGCTAGGACCGGCTGAGTGAGTAACATCAATTGCACTGCCTGTTTCAGCTTCATAACGAACACCTGGATTTGGTGATTTAGGAATCACTTCAATAATTTCCATCTGGTTTTCAAGTATCTTTGTACCAAAAGGAGGATCAGGATTATAAGCATAAGATGTTACTGCAAAGAAATATTTCTGTCCATTATTAAATGGAAGATTGCTTTTGAAAGCGTCTGTTTTAATATCAACATAACGTTTAATGCCTGAATCACTACCTAAAGCAACAACCTGATCAACCGGAACGCCGGCAACCGGATCGAATGCTTTATCGATAATAATTTTAACGTCATTTACTACGTCAAAAGTTGCAACTCTTTTTGCCTGTGAAGGAAGGGCTGTTTTTGAAGGTAATTGATAAACATTATAACCCTCAAATTCATATCCTAATTTAGCATATTCTTCAGTAAGTGCAACAACGTCAGGGTCGCTTCCCCAGCTTAAGATAATTTCATTATCTAAACCGGAAACAGTTACTTTTGGTTGCTGTGGAGCTTTTGGTAAATTAAAGAAATTATCATAAGCAAACTGTGCTGCTACATCATAATCTTTTAATACTGTAAGTGCAGTCAAACGGTCGATACCGGCAGTACCGCCTGAAAGAATTTCAGCAACAACCACTTCCTGAGTATCGCCATAAGCCATATTGAAAGGACCGGAAGCCATACCGATACGACGATCGCCAGGAGCATGTAACTGACCATCAACCCAACCTTGACCTGTTACAGGGTCGCCGGATAGTGTAAATGGTGTTGCAACACCTGTAACGGGATTAACGAACGGTTGACCTGTTGTTGAGATTTTTCCTTCAAAGAGGTTATAGAAACCTAAAGTACCGGTTTCGTAAACGCCCTGAGCAGGATCTGTATAGACGTTATCGCCGTTAATAAAGAAATAGAAAGATGTCATTGGAAGATTTTTCATCCCCGGGACATATTTACCTTTAAAAATAGCTGTATCTTCAGGTGTACCTGCTACTAACGGACCTTGGAAAAAGTCAAACCCAACTGCCGGGACAGTAGACCCATAAACAGCATCACTGGCACCACCATTATAAGAGTAACCTAAACTAAGAGTAGTATCACAACCTGCAAAGTCATCGCCTGCATTACCAACATCAGGATCAGACCACATTGATACATACATATCTGTGAAAGGTTTCTGCTGTAAATTTTTATTAATAATTAAATATTTTCTAAAGAACATATTACCTAAAGCACCAATAGCTTTGTAACCCCAAATTGTTGCTTGCTCTTCGATACCCATAGGTAATGAACCATACATAAAATCGGTAGTAGCAGCATCAAAATCGTTACAAACAAACCAGATAGTCTGATCAGCACCGGGAACACCTGGGATATCAACGTTAGGATCATAAGATCCGTTAGCGTCCATATCTTCATACGGAGCACCCTGAGAAGCAGGCCATTCCATCCAATCCTTTTCATATTGAGCTTTTACTTCATCCGCATTAGCGCCATCACCATCAGCGACTTCAGGAGAAAGATCACCGGTTAGATAATCACGTCTTACTCTATAAATTCTAACGTCCGGATCATTTGGATTAACAGCAGCACCATTAACGACTCTACCGGGAACGGTACCTTGACGATAAACAGAACCACCTACGCGAATCTGACCATCAACTTTACCACCCCATAAGAAACCTGACTGAAAAACTGCTGCTCTATTGCTTCCTTTTGGATAAACGAGACCTGAATTACCATTTTGGTTAATATCAGATTCACCGTCATTCTTAATCCATGTAGAAACATTATTTATATTGAATTTTGTATAAGAGGGTTCTCCATTTGCTTTGCGCAATGGCGAAGATTTCTTATCACCACCACCCTTAGCATAAATAGATAAGGCGGAGAACACCACTAGAATAAGCAATATATTCAGTATTCTAAAAACCTTTTTGTTCATGTTTAAACTCCAATTAATTTTTCAAAAACTTTTTAGTATTCCAATCTGAAACCTAAACGAATTTGACGCGGAGGACCCCATAGTGATCCGTCTCCACCATATCCATTCTGATAATCAATATTAATTGCTTTATATAGGTCGATATATCTATCGCCATAAAGAGCTAATAATTGAGCTGATAATTCAGGATTTGATATTACTGCGTCATCTTCAGGTGAACCGGATCTTAAGAATACGTTTCTTACGTTCTTTGTATCAAATAAGTTAATTACGAATACATAGATATTCAGAGATAATTTATCGAAAAGACGTATGGTTTTATCGATTCTTAGATCAACTTGGAATTCACTTGGTGTAATAGAAGCATTAAGTGATTCAATTGGTTGTCTTGAACGAGCATCTGTTTCAGCTTCAAGACTACCGATACCACGTGTAAATGGGTGACCTGAATTGAAAGTTACAAGAGCAGAAACACCAAATTCGTTTAATATAGCCGGACCGTCATCGACTCCGAATCTATAATCAACGTTTACGTTTCCTCTCAATGAGTTATTGAAAGTAAGAGGAGAAATATATTTTGGATTAAATATAGTTACACCATCGAGTGGAGAACCAACAATACCGGTCGAAGAATAAGGATTAGAACCTGTACCTTTTGCATCTTGGAAAGATAGAGAAGCGTTAAGAGATACTCTTTCATATCTTCTCATATTTAATGATAGTTCCACACCTTTAGTTGTAGCGAAATCGCCATTTGTTAATGCGTTATAATTCTGGAATGCAGAATTTCTATCAACACCAACATTAGTATAAACTACCTGATCTTTGATGTCTCTATAATAACCGGTTAAATCGAAAGCCATGAAATCGGTTAATTGTTGAGTGAAACCTAATTCATACTGAGTAGTTCTTGTTGGACGAATGTTGCTGCCCGCAGCGTCAGGAATAAAGAAACCACCTTTAACTTCAAAGCCGATTCTATAATATCCGCGATAAGCGGTAGATAACTGTGGCTGTTGAATGAATTTACCAAACTGTGCATGGAATACAGTTTTATCTGTAATAGGGAATGAGAAACCAATTCTAGGACTAACAGAACTGAAAGTAGGAACTTTTGTCCAACCTTTCATATCCAACTCGCCTGTTGTAGGATCAATACCATCATCAGGTCTTGCAGGATTAGCGAAAGTTAGGTTATCGATATCGATATAATCATATCTTAAACCTGCGTTAATGATAAGGTCTTCATATTCAATTCTATCTTGAATAAAAGCAGAAGCAAATACAGGTTTATGAGGAGCAGAGAAACCTTCTTCGTCTGTTTCATTTCCAAATACGTCATAACCATAGTTATTAACACCACCGGTTAATAATAATTGTCTCTTCATATTTTGAAGTTGATCAGCAGATGCATTAGGATTTGCAATTAGGAATTGATTTACTTTACCTGCAAAAGTTGATTGTGAACCAACACTCCATGTTCTGAGAGTATATTGTTGGTAGTCACCACCGATTTTGAATGAATGTACTTTGCCAATTAAGAAAGTTAAAGCACCGCCAAATGACATACTGCTTCTGCTAAGCTGTGAATAGTTTACAGGAATAGCACCATTCTGAGTGAATGTAAAACCCATTACGTTTAATGCTCTTGGAGTAGTATAACGACCAACTCTTCCTGTTTCATAATCACGTTGAGTTCTAGGAATAGTCCATCCGGCTTCAGCGTTTGCAACTGAATCGCCATAAGCCCAAAAATTATCTTTCAAGGCTTCATCAAATGTTTCGCTTTTTTGTGTATAATAACCAGCATTCAATTCATAATACATTGAAGGGCTAAGTACATGAGTCATTTTAAGAGAGAAAGCACCATTTGAGTTTTCGTTTTTACC
>CALDDL010000338.1 GCA_937936675.1 uncultured bacterium | reverse complement strand
ACCTCCTATATGTTGATTATATTTATTTTATTAGTATTCTTCTATCAATTAGATAATAATGCAATCGGAATGCCAATAAAAGAGGTGAAAACGGGCTTAAATGAGACTATGTATCGGAAACATTATCTTAAAATGAGAATGTGTATTGATTTGAGGCGATAAATAAGTCAGAAAAAGATATTATACTTAAGGATGAATTTGAAGCGATGTTAAAGAATGAATTTATTAATATTCTTACAAAGGAGCGTAAGCAAGGTTATTATTTCGGAAGAATCGATGAGGAATATTTGAAGATGGAAATTGTGGACGTAAAAAGAAATTTCTATGTCTGCGGACCAGATGAATTCGTGAAGAGTATTAATTCAATTCTTGAGAGGATGGGAGCTTCCACCGACTTGATAGTCTTTGAAAAGTAGTCTTGATTATTTCGTTAGCTCGAGTAATTTCGTAGAGAAGTTCATTGATTTTGTCTTGCACACACCATCCCTTCCTGTTTATAATCTGATAGAAAGTTGATCGAGATTAAGACAAATAGATCATCTATAATCTTATTCGAGATTTATAGATTCTACGATTTATGAGTTCCCATTTCATCTATTGCCAATGCAGAATGAGCGTAGGCGGCTCCTGCTCTCATCTCTGAGGCAACCCAAATGGCTTCCATGATCTCCTCTTTGCTTGCACCTTTTCTCATAGCATTTGCAGTATGCCCGCGAATACAATAAGGACATTGAGTTACATGTGCCACTGCCACAGCAATAAGTTGTTTTGTTTTTTCAGGAAGTGCACCCTCTTTAAAAACTGTTTTACTGAAATTATGGAATGCTTCCGTTATCTCAGGTGCGAGAGCAGCTCTCTCTTCAGAAATTTCTCTTGTTGCTTCCGGATAAAGTTGATTATTTTTCATGATTTCCTATTTGATTATTTTTAAGTTTTAGAATGCTTCTTTTATAATCGAATTTTCATCGACATGTAAATTCTTTAATTGTTTTTCCACTGCGTCCATCATCGGAGGAGGTCCACAGAGATAAAACATTTTATTAAGATCACCGGACATTGATTTAAGAAAATCTTCGGTAATATATCCATAGGAATATTTTTCTAATTTTTCGTTTGATAGTATATTTATAAAATTCTTACCCAATATTTTTTCAAATTCATCTTTGCGTATAATATCCGCTTCTGTTTTATTAGCAAATATAAGTTTGTTATTACGAATTTCATTTCTACGTTCAAGACTTCTAAGAATAGCTAAAAAAGGAGTTACACCAGCACCACCGGCTATGAATATTCCCTCGCCTTTGTAACTGATTGAACCCCAAGCCGGACTAATTATAAGTTCATCACCCGGTTTAAGATTAGCAATTTTTTTGGTAACACCATTATGATCGTTATATATTTTTATTGTGAATTCAAGGTAATCCGATTCATTTAAACCTGTAAAAGTGAACGGGCGTTTTTCATTAATTAAATCGGGCTGATTAATAGAAACATCAGCCGCCTGCCCGGGCTCAAAACTAAATCCTTCAGGTTTTTCAAACTTTAATGATTTTACATCGGGCGTTACATATTCTATATTAATAATTTTTACTTTATAATCATCCATAATCCACCTCTCTATTTCATTAATTTTTATTTTTTTTAAGAAAATTCCGTAAAACATATTGGAGTATTCCGCCGTTCTGATAATATTCGATTTCAATTGAGGAATTGAGCCTCATAATAGCTTTAAATTCTATTTTAGAATCATCTATTTTTGTAGCAATAACATTAATCTCTCCATTTGGAGTTAAATTCTCATCTGAGTTTTGAATATCGAATACCTCACTTCCATCAAGTCCTAACGAATCACAATTTTCACCGGTTTTAAATTGCAGTGGTAAAACGCCCATACCGACAAGATTGCTTCTATGGATTCTTTCAAAGCTTTCGGCGAGTATAGCTCTAACACCTAAAAGCGAAACTCCTTTGGCAGCCCAATCCCTTGAGGAGCCGCTGCCGTATTCTTTACCGGCAATGATAATAAGCGGAGTATTATTTTCTTTATACTTCATTGCAGCACCGAATACCGGAATAATTTCACCGGTTGGATGATAGAGAGTCCAGTCTCCTTCTTTATTCACCAACTGATTTTTTAATCGAACATTTGCGAAGATTCCTCGAACCATGATTTCATGGTTTCCTCTCCTTGAGCCGTAAGAATTGAAATCGCTTTTTTCAATTCCATTTAATTTTAGGTATTGACCGGCGGGAGAATCTTCTGCTATTGCACCGGCGGGCGAAATATGATCGGTTGTAACCGAATCACCAAGTTTTAGCAACACCCGTGCAGAAACTATTTTGGAAGCTTCTTCAGGGACAGTAGATATGTTTTTGAAAAAAGGAGCTTCCTTTATGTAGGAAGATTTCTCATCCCAGTTATATGCTTGACTTTTCACAGTCTTAAGTGAATTCCATTGTTCATCGCCCAAAAAGATGCTTTCGTAATTTTTTTTATAATCTTCCGAATTAAGAACCTCCTTCATAACCGTTTGAATCTCCTCGGAGGAGGGCCAAATATCTTTTAGGAAGACGGGTTGGAAATTAGGATCGAAGCCAAGCGGTTCATTATAGAGATCGATATCGATCCTTCCTGCGAGAGCATAGGCAATAACAAGGATAGGAGATGTTAGAAAATTCATCTTAATAAGAGGATGAATACGGGCTTCAAAATTCCTATTTCCTGAAAGAACAGAAGCGACAACAAGTTTATCATCAACTACCGCTTGCCTAATATGAGCCGGTAATTGACCGCTATTACCGATGCACGTTGTGCAGCCGTAGCCGACCACATGAAATCCAAGTGCCTCCAGGAAAGGAGTTAAATTAGCTTTATCGAAATATTCGGTTACAACTCTTGAACCGGGAGCCAAGCTGGTTTTAACCCACGGCTTTGTCTTAAGACCTTTTTCTACAGCCTTTTTTGCAATCAAACCTGCACCGATCATAACACTCGGGTTGGATGTATTTGTGCAACTTGTTATTGCAGCAATCACTACTGAACCATCGCTTAGGAGAAATTCATTATCAGTCATCTTTATTTTTACACTTTTGAGTCCATCTCTTACAATTTTTTGCGTTTCTATTTCTATCCCTGCATTTTCAAGTATTTTAGGATCCTGCTTAGAGAATGATTTCCCGAAATTGCCCCCTTCATTCAGCCATCTCCCTTCAGCTCTTTCTTCCATCGTGATGTAATCTCTTTCAAAATTACTTTTCAGGATATCGATAAATTTGCTTTTAGCTTTACTCAATGAAATTTTATCTTGAGGTCTTTTAGGACCAGCAATAGAAGGGACAATATCCCCAAGGTCCAATTTTAGTATCTCCGAATAGTTTATCAGCTCTTCATTTTCTCGCCAGAGTAAATTCGATTTTAGATAATTCTCGACAACGTCAATATGATCTTGATCCCTGCCGGTAATTTTTAAGTATTCCAAAGTTTTTTCATCAGAGGGGAAATAAGTTATTGTACATCCAAATTCAGGGGACATATTTGAGATTGTTGCGCGGTCGGGGACTGTGAGATTTTTTAATCCTTCTCCAAAAACTTCAACAAACTTCCCTACCACACCTTGTTTCCTCAAAATATCGACAACTGTCAAAACCAGATCGGTGGAAGTTGTGCCTTCACGTAAATTACCGGTCAGTTTCAAACCAATAACCTCGGGGAGCATGATATAAATAGGTTGCCCAAGCATTGCGGCTTCTGCTTCGATACCACCGACTCCCCAACCGACCACTCCAATTCCATTTACCATCGGTGTATGGGAATCGGTCCCGACTAAAGTATCAGGAAAGATAACACCATCACGAATTGTAACGACATTTGCGAGATACTCAAGATTAACTTGGTGGCATATACCCATACCCGGAGGCAGAACTCTGAAATTATTAAATGATGAGCTTGCCCATTTCAATAATGAATATCGTTCGTGATTTCGTTCGTATTCTAACTTAACATTTTTCCGGTAGGAATAGTTTGTGCCGAAAAAATCGACTTGAACGGAATGATCAATTATCAGATCGACAGGGATTTTAGGATTGATCATCTCTGGATTACCACCCTTCCGGGTAACTTCCGATCTGATTGATGCGATATCCACAACTGAAGGAACGCCCGTAAAATCCTGCATTAAAACTCTTGCGGGTAAGAATGGAATCTCTTCTACAGCCGGTTTCGGCTTCCAATTTAGAATTGTTTCTAAATGCTTTTCATTAACGCTAAAGCCATTGTAATTACGGATTACGTTTTCGAGCAATATACGAATGGAGAAGGGAAGTTTTTCAATATTATATTTTTTCTTCTGAAGCTCTTTCAGACTGTAATATTTTATCTCATTCGGTGATGAAACAAATAGCTTTTCGAGCTGAGAAATCTTTTTATTATTTATACCATGTCGATTTTGTTCCATAATTTAGTACCCATCATAAAATTATTTAATCATAGTTAGAAGCATTTTAGATTTTACTTTTGCTAATAATGCATGCGGAACATTTGGAGGCATAATTATTATTTCACCGGCTTTAACATTATATGGATTTCCGCCAATCTTGATTTCCATCTCTCCATCAACTACATAAACTATCGCTTCAAAAGGTGATGTATGTTCTGTTAAAGACTCATCTTTATCGAATGCGAACAGAGTAATGTTTCCATTGGGTTTTTTAATTATCTGTTTACTTACAATTGAACCATTTTGATAATTAATTGAGTCAATTAATTTCTCACTTGAAATTATTTCTGACATTTAATATTCCTCTCTATTTATGATTATGATTATGTCCATCCATTTCACTCTCGCCACCACTATAAAGTGTTTCTATATAATGGATAAAATGGACATAAGATTCAACATATTCCCTTCCGGCTTTTAGATCATTGACATCATAATTCTCTTTTGATTGTACATCGGCAAAATAATCTTTAATTTTTGCATGATATTCCTCATTGAGTCCGGATAATAGTTTATCGATAGAATTAGTTTCGATTGCAACATCAGCAGCCTCAATTCCTTCTTCCGGTTTATATCCGACAGGTTTCAATCCTGTATATGGTTCTCCTTCACCCATCCTGTGTATTCTAACTACATTTTCGAAGAAATATAAATCGGCAAGATCCTTAGCTTCTTTTCCTAATGACCTTACCTTATTGACTTTATCGAACATTTCTTTTATATCTTTTTCATCTTTTTCCTGGACCCAGATTAGCACATAATTGATATTCCCGGTCTCAAGCGCTTTCTGAGATGCTTTAACGACGGGACCTACCATAGAATCACAATGTGCAGAAACCGTGTTCGTATAAAGTAGTGTAAATAGAGATAAAAATAATATCTGCAAAAATTTTGATTTAAGTAACATAACGACCTCCATTTAATAAATGTTTTTAATCGAATTTGAGTTTTAAAATCCCCTAAATTAGTACGAGCGTTACTTTGCTTGAATGATTGTAAGTATGATAGTTGTATCTTCCAAAGCCTCGACATCGTGAGGAATTGCTTTTTCTAATACGATTAACCCATTAGTTTCTACTTTGACTTTTTCTTTTTCCGAAATGAAATTTATTTTACCAGATACAATAAATAAAGTTATTGGTCCTTCAACCTTGTGTTCGCGTAGGGTAGCACCTTTGTGCAGGGACATTAAAACAACACGTAAACGTGAATTTTTCTGCAGGGTAACGGCATTGCGATCTCCGTTAATCCACGCATTCTCTTTTTTTAATCGGGCTATCTCATTGTCGATAGAAAAGGTAAGTAATTGTGCTTTGAGCACTCGATTGTCAAGTTTTTCTCTTTCTGTTTTAGACATTTTTATTACTCCTTTTTATAAAACCTTGTTTACTAGAAGAATATAACAATTTATTTATTTATATTTTATGACTTAAGTCATTCATCTGCCATTTCCTTATTAAACCAATATCAATGGTTTAGCTTGAAAGTGTTAATAAATTGACTGAATACTGCCTATTCAGACAATTCTTTTTTACTTAAAGGATTTAATTTTGGTTTCTCTATTTGACTGAAGAGAATCTTTTGTTTCTTATTTAATTGGTCTTCTATTTCTTCAAGGAGATCTTCAATTTTATCGATTCTTTTATCACGTCCTCTTTTAACTCCAATTTTTTCAAAAAAACCGGGTTCATCATCATTTTTAAATCGCTCTCTAAGATTGGATAATATTTTTTTATCCTCTTCTAATATCGATTTGATTTTATCAACATCTATTTTAACTTTCTTAAACTGATCGGTAGATAATTCTAAAAGTTGGTTAACCTTATCAATTTCTAAAAGAGAAATCTTATCCTGCGCTGTTACTACAAATGTAGAAAGTACTAAATAACCAATTATTGCATATAATTTAATTTTCATTTTTTCCCTTGTCAATATTATTTTTTTCATTTTTTGAATTAAGATCACTTTCGGGAATATTCCTCCACACTATTACAAGTACAACTAACCAAATAGCTGCGCGTATAATCATCGCCACAACGCTATGCTCGGCAACAGAACCACGGAAATAAAAGATAAATTCAACAGTAAATAAAACAATGAAATGGAGAAATGTTATAATAGTTGTAATCAAAAGTGCTCGTTTACAATTTATCCAAATTATTACACTCGCAATTATTCCCACCAAAGCCATTAGAACATTATAAATGAGCAAAGGCTTGAGAACAAAATGTCCCGGTACAACCGCTCCAAATAATACTTGAGAACCTTCTACTATCGTTAAAAGACTAAATATTAGAGCAATCGCTGCCGCAATTCTTCTATATATTACTTTTTTCATTCTGCACCTTTACATTTTTAAGGTAATTAATTTGTTAGATGATTCGATTGATTAAAAACTGTGCTTATAATAAAATCTTACTGCCGAGTTAGCATCTCGAGTATTAGGATAGTCTATATATTCGCCAAATCGTTCATATAATAAGAGGTCCAAACCAATTGAATTTTCAGCGAAAAGGTTATAATTAATTCCGATATTCAATAAGCCAACAAACTCTTCACCATCAGCACCGCTAAGAGTATGAATCCAGTATCGTTTATAATTAATATATAATTCGCCAAAATTCTTTATTAGTAGATGCGCCCCCACTTTGCCACTGGCCCCCGGGCCAATATTATAATCCTTCCCTAATTCAGATGCATATTGCGAATTTGTAGCGCCCATTAGAATTGCCGATAGACCCAAATAGTTCTGCATAGTTAGTGAGGAGGATAATGGGACAGTATTAATTAATTGACTGCTTAAGCTTGTAGCCGATAGTTTGTATATTGTATTAATATGAATATCTACTTCTTTATAGATACCGATAATATTCTTTGAATTTTCAAAGAGCTTTAATTTACCATCCCATATTACACCGCTAGCGAAGATTCCGGCAATATTATCATCGGGGGCAATATTAAGTTCAACATGAAGAGTAAAATAATCAAATGGGTTTTTATGTGAATCAACATCAAAAAGATCACCATAATTTAAGTCGGCTCTAATTGCTGCGTACGATTTACTATCATTCAATTTGCTGCTAAGGAACAGGTTATGTATTCCGGAAGAAACGATTAAATGATATTCAGCATGCTCATTGGCTTCTCCGGCTTTCCACATATCGCCGCGCAGTATTCTATTAAAACCGCGCATTGGATCAACGAGCGTGGAGAAAAATTCTCGGAATACTCTTTCGCTGCCGGTGGTACTTTCATCAATTATTAAGTCAGAAATTCGATAACTTATTTCACCGAGAATAATACCGGTTATTGGGGTATTGACGATATCATTATAAGAGGGTGGCTCGTTTTCCATAAAATATTCCCACATCAAACTTCCACCTAATGCATAAGGTGCGGACTCCCAAAATGTAAGTCCATTTGAGCGAGCAATGTTGAAATAATTAGAGCCATGATATGGGTGCCAAAACTGATTCATCAAATATCCATCAACATCCCATTCAAATCCTGATTCAAAATTTCTTTTTATTGATTTCCAACTAATATCGGACCAACCTTCCGCACTCAAATATCGATGATATGCCCAAAGACTCATATTTAGACCGACTACTTCTACGGCAGGCAACCAATAATTTTTTTTCACATTATTATTTTTTATTAACGTTTCCGAATAATTCGATTGCGAATATTCTGATAACCCTGAAGGTAATTGTTCACCATTATTCGCCTGTCCAAGAGAGTATTCAAGAGTTCCGGCGAATAAGAAAATCGATAATATTAGAATAATACTTTTATATGAAACGCTATATTTATTTTTTATATCCATTTTCGTTTAATCAATTTTCTTACTAAATCTTAATGAGCTAAAGATTAATAAACTCATTCCCATTGCAAAAAGGATCAATGTTTCTACCCAGAGAGCCGAGAACCCAATTCCCTTGAGTACAATTCCGCGGAGTATTGTAATAAAATAACGGAGAGGGATTATGTAAGTTATATACTGTACCACTTGCGGCATATTTTCAATCGGGAAAGCAAAACCGGAGAGGTAAATCATAGGCATCATAACAGCGAATACCGATGCCATCATCGCTTGTTGCTGCGTTTTAGAAACGGTGGAAATAAACAAGCCGATACCCAGATTTGAAAGTACGAATAGCAGTGCAGTGAATAAAAGGAAGAGTTTATTCCCTCTTACTACAATACCGAACCATTGCGTCATAATTACCATTACAATTATTAAGACGACAAAACCAATAAGTGTAAAAGGGATTAATTTGCCCAGTATAAGTTGGTAGTTTTTTATCGGTGTTACGATTAATTGTTCGAGAGTCCCGATTTCCCTCTCTCTTACAACCGCCATTGACATCAATGAAATAGTGGAGATCATTAAGATAAGTCCGAGTATTCCCGGCACCATATAGTTACGAGTTTTCATCTCCGGATTATACCATACACGGACTTCGGGTATCAGAGAGCCGCTTAGTGCAATCTTCATACCAATTTTATCTTTAGTTTCAGTAACAATGTCTTTCGAAAATTTTGTAACAATGCCTTGAATATATCCAAGTGCAACGGATGCTTTATTACCGTCCGATCCTTCAAATAGAGTTTGAAGCGGAGCTGTTTTTCTTATATTAATATTTTTTTCAAAGTCTTTCGGAATAATTATTGCGACAAGAGTTTTCCCTTGATTCAGTAGATCAGTTACTTCATTATAATTATCTACATACTGATCGATTTGGAAATATCCCGATTGCTCAAAACGTTCAATAAACTCTCTACTTGTGGATGTTTGATCTTGGTCATAAATCGTTGTATGAATTATATTCACATCCATATTGGCGGCATAGCCGAGGAAAATGAGTTGTAAGATCGGCGCCATAAAAATTACAGCGAGCATCTTTCTATCCCGTTTTACTTGTAATAATTCTTTTATAATAAATTGAAATATCGTTTTCATATTGTTCACTTATTTTTTGATTTTTTGTCAGCTAAAGTTGCAAGTATAATAAACACCGATCCGAATATCGCGAGATATATTAATTGATCCCAGAAGGCAGATATCCCCGCACCTCTTAAAAGAATAGACCTAAGAATTACTATATAGAACTTAGCAGGTGTAATATTCGTAAGTATTTGAACTGCAACGGGCATACTTTCTATAGGGAAGATAAATCCGGATAAAATTAATGATGGGAGCAATGAAGTAACATTTGCGGCTTGGAATGCCACCTGCTGTGAATCGGAAATTGTTGAAATAAACACACCCAAACTCAATGCAGCAAATAAAAAGGCGAAAGTACCCAGAAGGAGTAAAAATATATTTCCTTTAATAACAATACCAAAAAGTAGATATCCTGCCAGGAGAACGATTGAAGCATTTATAAGAGAAATAACGATATATGGAATCGTTTTTCCGATAATGAATTCAATTGAAGAAAGGGGTGATACATTAATTTGTTCGATTGTACCTCTTTCCTTCTCACGAACTATTGAAAGTGATATAGAAATAACCGCAGTAATAATTAATATCATACCCATTAACCCGGGAATCAGGAAACGAGTGGATTGAAGATCGGGATTAAACCAAAAACGTGCCTGTAGATCGATTGGGACATAAAGGTTTTTTCCTGTTACTGCTAAATATTCTTTTGTCAATTGAATTGAATAACTATAAGTAGCAGCGTTAACATAGTTTTGAATAACACTTGCCGAAGTGCCATCGACGCCATCGACTAAAAACTGTATTTTTACCTCCTGTTTTGAAAGTAATCTCCTTGACATATCTTTAGGAAATACTACAATAGCTTGTACAGTTTTTTCATCTAATAATTTTTTAATCTCCCCATCATCATCGATATAAGTAACGATATCAAAATATTCGGAACTTGATAGACCATTTAAAAATTCTCTCGAATATTCTGAACGATCTAGATCATAAACACCGAGTTTAATATGATGTACATCGAAATTAATTGCATAACCAAAGATTGCCAGTAAAACAACGGGGAAGAAAAAGACAATAAAGAGCATTCGAGTATCGCGTTTAAGTTGACGGGCTTCTTTTTTCGCTATTGCATAAATTCTATTAAACATTTTTCTTACTCTCCTTTTCAATTAAATGAATGAATACATCTTCGAGAGTAGGGGTAATTTTTTCTACACGATGGATTTTAATTCCATTTTGCTCTTGGAGTAATTGATAGATATGCTGTTCATTAATAGTACTATCATTAAGTATAACGTGGATGTAATTTCCGAATATCGAAGTTTCGCCTACCCATTTTTCTTTTTCCAATATTTCCAAGCTATCGACGACTCTTTCACTTTCAATTTCGAGTATCGGGTTTTTTATGTAATTTGTTTTTAGTTCTTGAGAAGTTCCTTGAGCTACAAGTTTGCCTGCATTTATTAAGATAATATCGTTGCAGTATTCCGCTTCATCTAGATAGTGAGTGGTAACGAGTATTGTTGTTCCATTGTCCGAAAGTTCATTTATCAAGTCCCAGAAATTTCTTCGTGAGATTGGATCAACACCACTTGTAGGTTCATCGAGAAACACGATTTTCGGTTCGTGGATTACGGCAGTGCCAAGAGCTAAGCGTTGTTTAATCCCACCCGGTAATGAACCCGTGATTGTATTTTCCATATTCTCTAAATTTGCTACTTTCAATACCCATTTTTTTCTCTCTTCATATTTTTTACCGTCTAATCCATATATCCCGGCAAAGAATCGAATATTTTCAACTACCGTTAAATCATTATAAAGAGAAAATTTTTGCGACATATAGCCGATATTCTTTTTAACAAGATCGGATTGGCTTTTAATACTAAAGCCTCCTACGAGAGCATCACCGGATGAAGGTTCCAAAATCCCGATTAGCATCCGTATGGTAGTGGATTTACCCGCACCATTAGCTCCAAGGAATCCGAATATTTCTCCCTGCCTGACATTAAAATTAATGCTATCGACAGCAGTGAAATTTCCGAATTTCTTTGTCAGATTTTTAACTTCAATGGCATTCATTAATAAATTGTTCTCCCTAAAGATTTTTCTAATTTTACTCTTGCAATTCGAAAATCGACTTCAGCAGTTTTCAGATTAGTTTCGGCTTGGAGTTTTAAGGTTTCCGCATCTATTAAGTCGGAACTGGTTGCCAATTGAGTATTATATTTTTCGGATGTAATTCGATAGTTTTCTAATGCTTGAGCTAATGCTTCGTTATTCACGTTTACTTTTTCTTCTATCTTAAGGAGGTTCAAGTAATTAGAATAAACATCCACTTGAACATTATCTTTTATCATACTAAGATTTGTTTCAAGTTGGACTTTAGTTTCTTCGGCTTGAGATACTTGAGAGGAAGTTAAACCCCAATTCCATACATCCCAACTTAAGGTAACGCCTAAATCCCAATTTGAATTAAATTCATCTTTTGCCGGTTGGAATCTCGGGTTAGGATTACTGTAATAATAATTGCCGGTTAAAAATATCGATGGATACCAAGCTGATTTAGCCGCACTTACTCCTTGAGAGCTTGCTGCAACTCGATATTCTAATGATTTTAATTCTTTCCTATTTTTTAATGCTTCATCTAACAAGTCTGATATCTGATATTTCTCGTTGAATAACGGTTCTTCATTTGCTGAAATTTTAGTTTTCTCATACAGTTTAAGTCCAATTGCTTTATTAAATGCGATTCTGGCAAGTTCCGAATTATTCTCGGCATCTATAAGCATAAGTTTCGTATTAGAATATTGCACTTCTAACTTCAACATATCGTTTTTTGGTATTAATCCGTTATCAAAGAAGCTTCTTGTATCCTTTAAATGGAGTTCCATTTGTTGAAGTGTTTGTTCAATTACCTTTTTAATTTCATCTGCTTTATAGAAATTCCAATAAGCCAGATATATATTAAATGCAGCCTCATTTTTTTCTTTCGAATAATCCTCTTCAGAAGCATTTAGATTTAATTCCGCCAAGTTTCTGGAGGATGATAATTTGAATCCTGTAAATAGTGGTTGGCTAAAACCGAATTTGAATGTATAATTATTATACAGCGGCTCGGAAATTCTAATCGGATTAGGAGTAAATGGCATCGATACTTCAAAAGCGGGAATGTTATCGCTTAGTCGTGTATAATTACCAAATAATTTAAAATTTGGTAAGAATTGGCTGTTGATTTCGCTTAGTTTAGAATCTGCATAATTTAATTTAGATCTCGATACTTTGAGGTCATTGCTGTTTTGAAGTCCTATTTCTAAACTTTCTTTTAGTGTCAGGACTTTTTCTTGAGCAAATATGCTACTTGCGATAAGAATTAATATTAATAGTTTTTTCATCTTTGTTTCCTTTTCAAATTTTTCACTAAACTTTATTTACTCATATAATGGATAAAGACATTTTCTAATGAAGGAGTAATGGTTCGTTTATCTATCTCTTCAATTGAGTTTTCTTCAAATAATTTTTTAATCACTTCATAATCATTTTCATAATCGGTTAATGCAATATTTAATCTATCGCCATACATCTGGACTTCATAATCAGTATTCGATCTTATCAGGTTATATGCTTTTCTAACGGGATTACAAACAATTTCCAGTACCTGCATATGAATAGAATCTTTAACGTTCTTCGGAGTATCGCAGCTAATTATTTTACCTTTATCCATTAAGGCAACTCTATTGCATCTTTCTGCTTCATCGAGATAGGGTGTTGACATAAAAATAGTAATACCTTCTTTCAATAGATTTGAAAGTATCTTCCAGAAATCTCTTCTCGAAACAGGATCAACACCGGTTGTCGGTTCATCAAGAAAAATAATTTTTGGTTTATGAATCAGAGTGCAAGCGAGTGCAAGTTTCTGCTTCATACCACCGGAAAGTTTATCGGCAAGTCGATCTCTAAATGGTGTAAGCCTGGTAAACTCAAGCAATTCATCTCTTCTTTCTTCAAAGTGTTTTACTCCATGAATATCCGCAAAAAATTCAATATTCTCATCAATCGTAAGATCGCCATAGAGTGAAAATTTTTGAGAAAGGTAACCGATTTCATCTTTTATTAAATTCTTTTGAGATTGGAGGTCGTGCCCTAAAACTTCTGCGGAACCGCTATCGGGATTAATTAAACCGACTAACATTCTGATTGTAGTAGTTTTTCCGGCTCCATCGGGACCGACTAATCCAAACATTTCGCCACGATTTACGTAATAGCTAATATCATCCACTGCCAAAACCGAATTGTAGCTTTTTTTAAGATTATTTATTTTTATTACAGCATCCATCATTCACTCGTTAGTTTATAATAAAATTATTGCGTCAGCAGGCATACCCGGTTTAAGTTCAAAACCTTTATTAGGTATTTCAATTTTAACGGCAAAAACCAATTTAGTACGTTCATCTTTTGTTTGAATATTTTTGGGAGTAAATTCAGCCTCGGGTGAGATATATGTTACCACGCCATGATATTTTTTATCGGGATAAGTATCTATCGTAATCTCTGCTTTTTGACCAAGCTTTACTTTGCCCAATTCGAGTTCGGAGATATAAATTATCAGATTAACACTTGATAAGTTAGATACTTTTACAAGCGAGGACATCGGAGATACAGTTTCTCCTACCTCAACAAATTTTTTAACTACGAAACCATCTAAAGGAGCAATTATATAGCTATCGCTTATATTCTTTTTGAGCAGACCTACGGAGGCTTTTGCCTTTTGAGCATTCCCTCTTGCTTGTTCAATCTCTTCGGGTCTGAAGATTTTCTTTACTTTTTGAAAATTCTCTTTTGAAGCAGAATATTGTGCAAGCGCAATCTGATAACGAGCAGTAATATCTTCATATTGCTTTTGAGTTATCGATTTACTCTCCCATAGTTTTGAATATCTATCGAAATCATTTTTTGCTAATTTATAATTTGTCTCGCTTTGTTTCATCATCTCTTCAGCCTGATTGATATCTTCTGAGCGAGCACCTTTTAGCATTAGATTAAGCTGCGCTTCGGCAATCTTTTCTGATGCTTCTGCTTGCAGAAGTTGGAAACCTAAAGCTTCATGATCAATAACAAGTATTGTATCCCCGGCATTTACTTTCGTTCCTTCATCGGCAATGATTGATTTAATTTCGCCGACATTTTTTGAACTGATTGTAACATTTGTTGATTCAATAGTGCCGGTAGCTTCAATTTGCGAGGCATCTTCATTCCCTCCGCAAGCAGAGATGGATAGAAGAAGAATAAATGCACTGATTATTTTAGTTGTTTTCATTTTTCATCCTTTTATTTATTGCTAATAGTTTTTTGCCTTTTTTTGTAAATATTCCATTTAAGAGAATTTCGAAAATTGAATTAAAAACTGATTTATAATCATAACTGTTCTGCATTAAATAACTTCTTTCTGTAGATATTGTTAATGCAGAGCTAAATAATTTTATTATTAGTTCATTTGAGTAATCAATAATTATGTCATGCTTTTTCGAATGATTTAATAAATTATTGATCAATGGTAATACACGTTCTTTTCTAAAAAGAATAATTTCTTTCCAAAGCTCTGGATACTCTCGTTTTAAATTATTGAGTGATTGTTCATTGAATAGGCGAATATAATTTCCAATCATCTCTGATAGTTTCTCTACTTTCTCTATCATTGAGCTTTTTTCCTGCATTAGAAGAATGATACCGTTATAAGCGTTCGTTAATTCATTTATAAATATTGAACCTGCAAGTTCTTTTTTAGAAGGGAAGACCCTATAGATACTCTTTTTACTAATAGAGAGATTAGATGCGATCTCTTCAAGGGTAATTTTTTTATACCCTTCAATCATCATCTTATCTCTTGTATAATTGTTTATCAATATTTTATATTCTTGAATATTCATTGTTTTCTTACTTCAATTAGTTAGGTAACACTCACTAACTTTATTACTAAAAAAATATTATTTAATAACTAATAGTTCTTCAATTGTATGGACAACTTTTTTACCTCGTTGAGAAAGCGAGAAAGCAAAATCGGACATCCTCCATTCAAGTATAACCAATCTAATAAACCCTAAGATTATAGTAACTAATTCTTTCGAGTCAACAGAGACAACTTTTTTGTTCCGGCTAGCTTCTTCAAGAATAGATTTTATTAAGTTTTTTCTTTTTTCTATAATTGACATTAATTTATCTCGTAGTAGATCGCTTTGATTGAATATCTCCTCTGCAAATACGATAGAAGTCATACCGGGATTCTTCTCAAGGAAATCAAAATGGTATTGGATAAAACTTTGTATTTGGTCGATCGGATTTTTATATTTTTTCACTTCTTCGAATAGACTTTGATCAAAATCATTAAATCTTCCAAGAATGCCAAGTACGATATCTTCCTTATTCAAAAAATGTCTATAAATTGCCGGTTCGCTGATTCCGACTCTTTTAGAAAGCTCACGAATAGAGAAAGCTTGATAACCCAATTCATGGATTATTTTTATCGCTTCGTCAATTATTAATATCTGTCTTTCTTCAGTACTTAAACGTGCCATTTTTTACTGCCTGCTATAAGTTAGTTATCATTCACTAACAAATATATGATAATGAAATTATTTTGTCAAGAGATTTCTATATTATTTTTTTAACGAATAAAAAATAGTTCAATTAATTATCTTATTTAGAAGAATTATTCTGATAAGTTGGAGTATTTTCATATTTTTCAGAAGGACTCCATTGGTCAACGAAATAAAATATACTCCAAACCACGATAACAATAAATATTATCCAAGTCCATGTAGGAATAGGTGCAGGTGTCTCAGCTCTATGCGGTTCCCATCTTTCAAGATAAGCACCACCATAAGCATTAAGTAATAATTGCAGATTCCCTTCTACCACTTCATTTTCTTTTAATCCATCCACTGAAATACCGGGTCCATTTCTAACAACGAACTTGATTTTTTTTATCGATTTTTTATTGCTCTCGTCAGATGCGATAAATTTTAATAAGTGTTCGCCATCGTCTAGAGTGGTAGTGTCTAATACCATTTGGGCAGGAGGATTATAGACTGCTATTGGTTCATCTCCATCATCCAAATAAACTTCTATTTTACTATGATCTTTTTGGTCCATAATCATTTCTAGTAATTTATAATTATATTAATCATCTGAAAGTATCCTTCGCTTAATATGATTAGGAGATTTTTCATCAGGGTGTAGCAAATATTTAATTGTTAAAAAAGAAACGATAGCAACAATTAAAAATGTAATTCCATAAGTGAAATAAAAACTAAAATCGCTCCCCGCTTTGTTTAACGTTTCATCAATAACAATAGGAGAGCAAAATTGAGCAATAATATTTATCGTAATTGCGAAGAGCATCATATAAAAGCTTCTCCAATAATTCCGAAACAAGACATTATTTACCTGCCTCTCTAATTCGTTTAACATCGTCCGGAGAAATTGTTTTCCCCTTATTGCCCCAACTCGTTCTCTCATAATTAATTATTTGAGAAATTTCAGTATCTGAAAGATTTCCGCCGAGTGGAGGCATTTCGGAGGCGTATTGAACACCGTTGATTACTTTTCCTTTCAATCCAAAAAGGACAATTTTAATATGCTCATCGGCATTATCGGAATTTACCACTGAAGAATTTACTAAAGGAGGGAAAGCTCCTGGGATACCTTCACCCTTTTGCTGATGGCAGCTTGCGCATGACGAATTGTATAATTTTTCACCTTGATTAAACTCTTTTGGAACTGTTCCCTTCCCTCTTGAAGCAACCGATTTACCTGCTTTTATAGGTGTTTGCCTTAGGTATAATAAATATGCTACAAGATCTTTAGCATCCTGCTTAGCAACAACTACACCACTACGTGGAGCTATATCAGGAGGAAGTGATACAACATAATCATCGGGATCAATATCGTCTTTTATTTCAAAGAGCCATGGATATGCTTGCATAATAGAAGATTTTACCACTGCACGCGGATTATATAGATGGATATAGTGCCAAGTTTCGCTTGGCTGTCTATTCCCTATGTTACTTAGGTCAGGACCTGTTCTTTCGCTTCCGAGTACGGCAGGCGTCATCCTCAAATCGTCTAAAGGTTTTAGATAGGCATAATCTCCGGGTGCTGATGGTCGTCCAAATACTTGATCACTCGCCAGTGGTCTGACTTGCTGTGTATGGCAATATAGACAACCCTCGGAGACATAAACATTCAATCCATTCAATTCATTTGCATTCATCGGTCTTGAACCTTCGATAGGCGGAATATCATTCATATTTATTGCGGGAATAATTGCTATTATAATCGAAAGTAAAACAAACCCATAGAAAACAAATCCAAAAAGTAACTGATGATTTTTGTGGAAATTAAATTTCATATCGTATCTCCAATCGGATTTTGATTTTGGATCATAATAGGAGCAGGTTTCATTATATAAACATTATATGCGAATATTAAATGAGAAATGAACATGAAAGTTCCTCCTATAATTCGCCATAAAAGATATGGGATCATTAATTCGACTGATTTAATAAATGGCGCCTGTGATATCCAAGATTGTCCTTGCAAAGTACCGCCAATCATGAGGGCAAAGCTATAAACCAATAAGCCGATCAAAGCGAACCAGAAATGGATTCCTACAAGTAGGTGAGATGGTTCATTTCCGGTCAACCGAGGAAGCAGTGCATAAATCCCGCCCCAAATAAGGAAGCATACAAATCCATACATTGTAAGGTGTGAATGAGCTACCACATAATTAGTAAAATGCCAGATATCATTTAACGACCTCAATGCTTCTAAAGAACCTTGACCCGAAGCGAGGAAATAGAAAATGACACCAACGAGAAAAAAAGGGAGAGAATAACTTTTGCCTATTGTTCTGAAACTCCCCTTCATGGTTAATAAAAAGTTTGCTGTACCGGCAAATAGAGTTACGAACATTCCGAAACTAAAAACAATTGCAACAGTTTGAAGCGACCAAGGGATGGGACTAAAGACGAAATGGTGCGCACCAATTAAGGAATAAAATACCATTTGAGTCCAAAATGCGAGAACTCCGAGCGAATATGAATAGATCGGTTTATTAAGGAGTTTGGGGAGAAAATAGTAAGTAAGCCCTAAAACCATAGGAGTAAACCACATACCCACTCCCATGTGCATATAATAACCTTGAATTATTGTTTCACCCAAGCTGTATTGATAGAATGGTATGTATGCAATTACAACGACTACGATAGTCCAGATATACGCAGCGAGTATATACCAATTTGATATATATATTTCCTCGGTATTCCTATCAGCGACAGTTTTATAGAGGTTAAATAGATTAGAAGCGATACCTAAGGCGAAAAGAAGCATAACGGGCCAGATAAATTCTCGGTATTCCTGTCCCCCGTTATTAATTCCAAAGGATAAACAGATAACTCCCAAGGCAACCGATACATTTATTACGTAAAGAGCTTGCCTGCTTAATGCAAGGCTGAATAATCTTCTCTGACTAGTTCGAGGGACTACATAGAGGGACAATCCTATCATTGAGAGCGAAGCCCAGCCCCAAAAGACTACATTTGTATGAATCGGTCTTAATCTCCCGAAGGAAAGCACAGAGACTACCCATAGATCGGGATAGGCAAAGCGCAATGCAAGGAATAATCCGATAAGAGTGCCAAAGATTAGCCATGCAGTCGAAGAATAGATATAAGAATATATTAATCTCGTTAATTTTTGATCTTCATCAATGATCTCATCTATTTTGCTTTTCTGTGCAACTATCGCCATATAATACTTTCAAGGATTCAAATTAATATTATTTTGTTGTGAATAAGATATTATGTATTATTTATTATAAAAATGACTTAAGTCATTAAAATGTTTTTATTGATATGATAGAGAGTAGGATTTCTCCCGGATACTTGTAATGCGGGGAAAGCAGCAATTTAATGTTTCTATCTTCAAAATCTTTCGGTGAATAAGACAGTTATAATGCTTATTTTAAGTTTACTTAAAAAATAAAAGAGAGTGGGTAAATTTAATTCATGATTCTATCTGAGATACCATTATTTTCGGAGCTATCAGTTGAAGAACTAAGAGAGATAACATCCTTTAGCCGATTAGTTAATTATGAAAAAAATCAATATGTTTTTCATGAAGGAGATGAATTTAAAGGAATATTTATAGTTGTAAAAGGACTTGTAAAAATATTTAAGCTCTCCCCTCATGGGAAAGAATATATATTGCATATATTGAGGAAGCCGCATCTATTTGGGGATGTTCCCCTGTTCACGGGTGGTGACTGCCCGGCAAGCGTTCAATGTATGGAAGATACTACATTATTATTCATTCCGAAGAATGAGTTTATGCAACTACTGGAAAAAAATCCGGCTATTAATTTTAAAATAATGTCGGGATTTGCAAGGCGTCTAAAATCGATTAGTATAAAAGCTGAATCCCTGTCATTAAAAGAGGTAATGAACCGGCTGGCGGATTATTTGATAAGGGAGATTGAAAGAAACGGAAGTCAATCATTACCCGAACCATTTGTAAAGCTTGCATTATCTAATCCTACTTTAGCGGCGTATCTGGGTACAATTACGGAGACAATATCACGAGCATTCAAAAAATTAAAAGAGAGTGGAGTGATTGTTACAAAGGGAAAAACTGTATTTGTAAAAGATTATGCAATGCTAAAAAAAATAGCCGAGTGAGATACTCTATCTATTTATTTTCTTTTTTCATTATTTAATTCTTTTAGCAATTCTTTAAGACTATGGAAAGGTTTTGAAAGATTCTTATTATCTCTCACATCTTTCATCGTTTTTGAGTCTCAGCATTCGGCGTATATGACTTCTTTTTAATTTCACTTTTATTCATAATAGTTCATTTGTTTTTCTTAAATATATAGG
>CALDDL010000337.1 GCA_937936675.1 uncultured bacterium | reverse complement strand
TGTTTCCGGACATAAAATTTTAGACATTATAATAGCTGCGGGAACATTCATTATTGATGCAGATACGAGATGGCCTGCTATATTAGGGAATGATCCTTTCAAAATCGTTATATATACAGCTAACATGCTTGATGCTATTGTGGACATCCCCACTGTTAGGATTGTGTTAAGTTCGGAACGAGTCATTTTATTTATATATGGTTTAATAACTAAACCGGCTTCCACACCTACAAAAATACTAGAAGCAGAACTAAGAGATTCAGCACCGCTTATTCCCATAAGTTTCGAAAAAATATAGGAAAATACTTTCATCACCTTACCCATAATACCCGTATAGTATAATATCCCAACCAATGCAGCAAAAAATATAATTACGGCTAATCCCTGAAATGCTAAAATAAATCCGATAGATGTTTCACCGCTTGCAGAAACAGAACCCGGTCCTATCGCCAATTTCCCAAAAACGAAATATGTACCATAATTGGCGCTTTCCAATACATTATTTACTACATCATTAACTACTAAAAATAATTGAGTACCGATAGGAATAACAAATACTATAAGTGCTACAATTAATTCTAAAATTAATCCCCAGCCGATTACACGCCAATTAATTACTTTCCTGTTTGCCGAAACCGACCAAGCAATCAACATTAGTGCGGGTATTCCAATTATGTTTAATACAATTGTTAAATCCATATTTTACTCACTTTTTCTAAAATAAAAAAAGTCCGGCGATCTATGGGCGTATGCAATCAATGAGACCACCGAACTTCAGGAGTGAAACTTTAATGATCAATCTGAATCCCTTCTACTCTAAGCTTCTCTTCTGCTACTAATCGATCAATCTCTTCGGGGACACTATATAGTTTGGCTTCAGAATCTTCTTTTGAAAGGAAATAGTATAAACATCCGAGCTGAACCGAGAATGACATATCCATTATATCGGCAGGATGCCCTAAACCGCCTGCAATATTAATTATTCCGCCGCGTGCAAGTACATAGATAGTTTTTCCATTTTCAAGCTTATATTCCTCTACTTCTTTTCTTACAACGGTAAAAGATTTTGCTTTCTTTTTTAATGTAGGGATATCAATTTCAAAATCGAAATGCCCTGCATTGGATAAAAATGCACCATTTTTCATTTTCAGTATATGTTCGTAGGTGATTATATCACTTAGACCGGTAGTAGTAACAAAAAAATCACCAAGTGAAGAAGCATCTTCCATTTTCATTACACGATGCCCATCCATTCTTGCTTCGAGTGCTTTCCAAGGATCTACTTCCGTTACAATTACTTCTGCTCCCATTCCATCTGCTCTAACAGCTACTCCTTTTCCTACCCAGCCATATCCTGCTACAACAACTACCTTACCCGCAATATTTAAATTCGTAAGATGAGTTATTGCAGTCCATGTCGATTGACCGGTACCATATCGATTATCGAAAAGATGTTTCGATTTAGCATCATTTACTGCAATAGCAGGGTATTTTAACTTCCCCTCTTTTTCCAATGCTTTTAGCCGATTTACTCCGGTTGTGGTTTCCTCACAAATACCTTTAATGTTTATTCCATATTCAGGATGCTCATGAAGATACTCACAAATATCTCCTCCATCATCTACGGTTGCGTCTAACTTGTTTTTTAAGATCGATTCTAAATAAGACCAATATTCAGTTTTTGATGCAGCATGCTTTGCAAAAACATGGATTCCATTTTTTGCAAGTGCAGCGGCAACTTCATCTTTAGTCGATAATGGATTACTGCTTGTAACCCACACTTGAGCACCCATCTTTTTTATAGCAAGAGCTAAGTATGCCGTTTTTGCTTCCAGATGAATACACAATGCTATCTTTTTATTTTTGAATACACCGGTTTTATTGAATTTTTCGTATAAACCATCTAGAACCGGCATCCAATTTGATACCCATTCAATTTGTTGCTCTCCTTTAGGAGCTAAATTAATATCTTTTACTAAGAAATTATCTTCCATATTTTTATCTCCAACATCCACTTTAATATTTTCCTACCAATCGTTTGTTATAAAAAATTTAAATTACCTGAAACACCTATTGAAAATCTAATCTCCCGTCCGGGTAATGGCGAACCTTGAGTTGCTTGATATTCTTTATCCATTAAATTATTCCCTTCTAATCGGAAATTTAATTCTATGTTTTCTATTTTTTGCCTGATTCCCAAATTCGCATTTA
>CALDDL010000336.1 GCA_937936675.1 uncultured bacterium | reverse complement strand
ATCTCACTCAGCACTCCGGCATTATTCATCTCGAGCAATATATTATCGCCCGCAGAGGTGTGCCTCGAGCTATCGAGCTTAAGCACGTAATTATTTTCGGAATAGTTATAAACACCCTCGCTCGTGGCATTCCCCTTCAATCCCAAATTGACCGGCTTATATACGGTGAATAAAAAATCCGAATCCCTCGCTAGTCCGATACTCTCGGCAAGTTTCGATATATCCGGATTGCTAAGTCCCTCACGATTAAGCTGCGCCAGTGCTATAATCAAAGTCTCGGTTTCCTTAGCGATCTTTTTTAATTCTCTCGAAAGACTGCTCATCTCCTTCTCCCGGTTCTCGAACTTCCGCGAGCTCTCCAAAAGTCCCACGTAATCGAGCACGATAATTCTTGTATTAAATTTTTCTTTCCATTTCATAATGATCGATTTGAGCTCGATATCATTGATGATCCTATCGTGAATCGAGAGGGGAAAATCGCTTAAATTTATTTTACTCTGCGCCCTCGCCAGCAGCAACGCCTCATCATCATTAAGCAAAAATATGTTCCTAATCTTTTCGGGATTTACTCCCGCAAGCATCGAAATTAATTTCCCATTAATCTCTTCTCGGCTTATCTCGAGTGAAATTATTCCCGCAGGCACGTTCCTTTTGATGCAATCAAAAATTAAGTTTAGTCCGATAGAAGACTTCCCGTTTTTATAAGCACCGGCGATGGTTACGAGATTAGTGGTCTTAAAATTTAGATGATTGAGCGATGGAATCGAATCGAAGGAGAACTCGCGCTCCTTTCTTTCCCTTCTCTCCTTCTCGAGTTTCTCCATAAATTCTTTTATCTCCTGCTTCCAAGTAATGGGCGGGATAATTTTTTCGATCACCGATGTGATATCTTTATCGATACTATCGAATGAAGCCAATATTTCCGGCAGTATCTGCGTTATCACTGCAGTCTTTTTTATTTTAGCTAAAATTTTCTCCGCCTCTTTTTCGGTCTCGATTGAGTAATAAATTTCAATCAGTTTCGGAATCAATTTCTCTACTCTGAGTTCGAGCGCGGAAACATTCTCGACTAAGATCTCTTTGAAATTATTAAATCCGGCGAATGGTATCTCCACCATAAGTTTATCGAAATTAATATTTTTATCCTGCTCATATTGATCGAGAAGAAAATTAAATAGCTCACGATTATTCTCGAAAAAATATTCTTGTGATAGCGAATCCCTCACCATTTTAATTGCCTCTTCGGGCTCATTAATCATTGCCGAGAGGATTCGCTTTTCTAAAATGCGTTTGATTTTATTTTTGTCGAGTCTTAATTCTTCGTTTTTCATTTTTCTATTTTCCGAAATGAGTATAGAGGTCTTTTGCGGTTAAAGAATATTTATCCTCTTTATTTATTTTTTCTTTAAAGCTTTCTTTCTTAGTCCTTATATCGATAACATGATTGTTGCCGCTTTGATAACAAGAATGTTGTTGATTTGATAACTGATTATTTTCTTTTGTGTTATTTTTTTGATAACAACATTTCACAGACCAAGTATCATAATCGAGATTAAGAGAGATGATTCTTGCCTGATTAAAACTATCCGATTTCCTTGCTTTTATCACGTTGAGTTTTATTAATTTTTTAATTGCCTGCGAAAGATTTCGGTATTGAATGCCGGTGGATTGCTCCAAATAGCGCAGCGATAATTCAGCTTCGGTGCGGTTGAAGCCATAAGTATAACGGATTAATGAAAGCAATATTTTTATCTGTCTTAAGGTGAAATCACTTGCGGTAATCACTTCGAGCAATTCATTTGCTATCATCGTAAATCCATTTTCCAGTTTTATATTTGCCATTTTAAAAACTCCGATATTTTTAAGTATGAAATAATCGTTTTAAAAAGAATAAATAAAGAGATGACGAAAGAATTTTGCGAAGTGATTTCCTAAGAGATGACGAAAGAATTTTGCGAAGTGATTTCCTATTTGTAACAATATTGCTTTTTTCATAATT
>CALDDL010000335.1 GCA_937936675.1 uncultured bacterium | reverse complement strand
ATCCAATCCCCACTCGAGCCGAAGCTTCCGATATAGCTAATGCAGTATGGGACGGGACTGATGTTGTTATGCTAAGTGCAGAAACTTCCGTTGGTAAGTTCCCGGTTGAAGCAGTTAAAATAATGAATAATATTCTTATCTCTACCGAAGCTGATCCGGCAGATAGAAGAAAAATAAAATACGAAATACCTGAAGAGCCATTAGATAATGTTTTTGATGCATCTGGTAAAGCAATATCAAAGATGGCAAATCAAATAAATGCCGATCTAATTGTAGTTTTTACTCATTTCGGCGGAAAGGCACGTGTGGTTTGCAAATATCGTCCTGCCTCTCCTATATACGTTTTTTCTGATAGCTTTACTACATTAAGTCAATTGAATCTTCTATGGGGAATTAAGTCAAGTTATATGCTTGATATCAGTGATGAAGAAAAAGCAGTTGAAGAAGCGAAACTCATTTTATTGAACGAAGGTATAATTAAAAAGGGTAATCTAGTTTTATTCGCCTCGGGCAAATTAGTCGGAGAAAAGAAAAGAAGAAGCTGGCTTCGGTTTGAAATAATATAATGGAAATAGTATCGTAGTATATAGATTGAATTTGTATTCGATGCAGAAGAAAAAATGAAAGCAATTCAAAAATATTTTAATAGTGCGATTATTAATTGAAATGAGAAAAGAAGGTCAATATAAAGAAGCTAAATGGTGGCATCTTAATGATACGGGTAAAATTGTTTGCACCCTTTGTCCACGCTATTGCACAATTGGAGAAGGTCAGGCAGGTTTTTGTTTTATAAGAGAAAATATAAAAGGAAAGCTTTATTCCACTGGTTATGGCAGACCTACGGGATTCGGTATTGATCCAATTGAAAAAAAACCTTTAAATCATTTTCTCCCCGGAACCGGGATAATAAGTTTTGGCACTGCGGGATGCAATCTCGGGTGTAAATTTTGTCAGAATTGGTCAATCAGTAAAGCACGTTATGATTCGGTTAATTCCCTCTATGCATCGCCGGAAGATGTAATCTCAATTGCTAAAAAAAATCATTTACCTTCAATTGCATATACTTATAACGATCCCGTAATATTCGGAGAATATGTAATTGATATTTCACGATTAGCACGAGAAGAGGGGATTCGTTCGGTAATGGTTTCGGCTGGATATATAGATAAAGAAGCTCGCAAAGATGTTTTCAAATATATCGATGCCGCCAATATTGATCTCAAAGCATTCACAGAAGAATTTTATCATAATCTCACCTTTTCTCATTTATCAGATGTCTTAGATACACTTGTATGGTTAAAAAAAGAAACGGATGTGTGGATAGAGTTAACAACTCTCTTGATACCGGGTGAAAATGATAATCCTGAAGAGATAAAAGAGATGTGCAATTGGATAGTTGCAAATCTGGGAGATGAAGTTCCACTTCATTTTACAGCATTCCATCCTGATTTTAAGATGAAAGATAAAAG
>CALDDL010000334.1 GCA_937936675.1 uncultured bacterium | reverse complement strand
TTGTACTTTGCTTTTTAAAGCTTTATTTAACATTTCTTTTGCAGTATCATCTTCACCTTCTTCGATTAGTGATAATGCATAATCGACATAAAACATAATATATCCCGGTTTCAATTCGATTGCTTTTTTATATTCTTTTAAAGCTATTTCATTATCAGCCCATCCAAGACCGAGAACCGAACGTGCGGGAGCCCATTTTTCTGAAATCTTCGCATGAGTGCGTGCTAGTACATAATGAGAAACGGCTTGCACTTCATTACCGCCATTATTAAGCTGAATCGATTTTTCGCAATCGGACTTTACCGAATTAACAACTCCGGCGACAGAGAAAACTCCTTTGAAGAGGGCTATCTTACCATTAGCTATAGCTCTTCTTAAATAGCCCACCGATTTACTCCCATCTGCTTTGATCGCTTTTTCGGCATAATCTTTAGCTTTTTCAAAAACTGCCAATTGAGCATCTTCTTGTTTACCGGTGCTCGAGGGCATTTTTTCGGCTAAATCCACATAAGCTCTGCTGATCCGCCAAAGTACTTCGATATTATTGGCGTCTAATTTCTCAGCTTTTAAATAAGAATCCAATGCTTTTTGATTATCGAACTTTTCGTAATATTTATCTCCTTCATCTAAAAAAGATTCAACTGATTGAGCATATAGATTAGAAGAAATAAATGTAAGAGCAATTAAAAATAATATTGCGAATGCACTTATTGATTTCATTGCGTTTTCCTTATGGTTAATGATTTTAAAAATCTTCCGGTATAAAAAGAGAATTATTATTAGCAAGAGGAAGCGGTCTTGTCCATTTATTCCCTTCGTTTCTACCTTTAATTATTGCCTGCTTATAAGCATTGGTTTTTGCGCTAAGCTCATCAGCTTGATATAAAATTATTGCTTCAATACTTTTTGGTTCCACCGGTGAGGCATATTCTAATTTTCCCTGATGACTAAGAATTAAGTGAAATAATTGATCTTTAAGATGAGAAGGGAAGTCCGGTAATTTTTCTTTGATTACTCGATCGACAAATAGCACGGCGAGAACTATATGCCCTACAAATTTTCCAGTATCAGAATATTCGAATCCGGGTTCGCTGCTGAGTTCAATAATTTTTCCGAAATCATGGAGCATTGCGCCCGAGAGCAGAATATCCCGGTTTACTTCTTTATGGAAGCCGGACATAAGATTACAGATTTTTATTATCTCAAGAGTATGTTCTAATAAACCACTTAAATAAGCATGATGCCAACTTTTACCTGCCGGAGACTTAAAAAATTTCATCCCATCTTCGGATGAAAATATTTCATTAAGTAATTTATTGAGATAAGGGTCTTCTACCGAATTAATAAATCCGGAAAATTCACTTTTCATTTCATCAAGATTATTAGCCGAGCGAGGCATAGTCTGTTCAATAAAAGCGGTCTCGTCTCCCGAATAGTTATCGATCTTTTCTATTTTTATCTGAAATTGATCTTTATATTTCGTTAGTATTCCACGGATAGTTACTACTTTAGAGTTTTTAATTTTCTCAAAAATAGCTTGAGCATTATCCCATACTTTGCCATTTAATTTTGCGGTAGCTCCCCGTAGATCGATATCAATAAAATATTTATTCGTTGAAGAAACCTTTAATTCAATTCTTTCCACTACTAATGACCCATTGATGGGATCGCCTTCGTTCATTACACTTAAACTTTTTTTCTCTTCAGGCATTTTTTTATCTCTTAATAATTATATTTATTGTTCTTCAGAATCAATTAATTTATCATTTTCAGTTTCTTCGGGTTCATCTTCTTCAATAACTTTGTAATAATATTTTTTATCGTCTTTTTCAGGGACTTTCTGATCAGGTGCTTTTTTAACATAATTTTCGGTCAAATTAATTACGACTGATCTTTTTAAGATATCAATAGTAACTCCGAGAGTTTGTCCTTTACCTTTTTCGGTGGTAATAATTCCTTCAATATCTTTAAATGGACCATCGATTATTCGCACCTTAGTGCCAATCAATAATTTATCGGAAATATAATATTCCGGATTTTCGTTGAGGAGAATTTTAAGGTTTTGAATCTGCCAATCAGGAATAGTAGCTACCACACCACCGAAAGATACCGCCTTTACGATTGCCTTTTGAGTAACTGCCTTGTGTCGTTCATGATTAGTAGATAAAATAAAAATATAACCTCTGAAAACCGGTTCTTTAATTTTTTTCGTCCTATCAGTCCATTTTTTTTCTTTTATTACAAATGGCATATAGGTTTCTATACCAATTGCCCTAAGCTGTAATTCTGCTTGGAATTCACTTTTTGGTTTTGTATATAAAGCAAACCAAAATCTTTCCGGTTCACCACCGGCTTCACTATCGTTTACTAGTTCTGATTCATAATCAGGTATTGTGTTATTCTCCAATTCAGTTTTATAATTTGGTTCAGCATCATCCTCTAATTGAGTATGATTATTTGTTTTAATTCCATTCATAATTTTTGTGCCGGTTTAGTTTAAACAAGATTGAATAGTTGTTAGGAGTAAGGAATCATTTACCGGTTTGGTAACTATTTTGCTAATTCCAAGTTTATCGTATCGAGCTGTTAATTCATCCGTAAGGTTTTGTAGTATTACAATAATAGGAATAGTAGCGATTGCATCTTTACTATTAATAGCTTCTACTAATTGAATTCCATTCATAAGCGGCATATCGTGATCAGTTATTATAAGAGTGGGTAGGATAGTCTTGAATTTAGATATTGCTTCATAACCATTATTTGAAAAAATTATTTCAAAACCGCTTAGATTTAATTCAATAACCTCTTTTAGATGTTCTCGAAGTTCTTTATCGTGCTCAATTAATAAAATAATATTTTTAGCTTCGGGAATTGTAAAGTGAAATTCGCTTCCAATACCTTCTTGAGAATAGAACCAAATATATCCATTATGTTGATCGATAATTTCTTTTGCAAGAGTTAAACCAAGACCGCTTCCTTTTTGTCCATCGGTGCCGGGTAGGGAAAATTTTTGATCAATTTGGAATAGTTTGCTTTGGTTCTCTTCCGATATTCCTACTCCGTCATCTTTCACTATAAATTCAAGCATGCCTTCTTTGAATTTAGAAGCAGAAATAGATATATCAGAACCTTCGTTTGAAAATTTTATGGCATTACTAACTAAATTAATAATTGTTTGGCTGATAAGGCGTTCATCAGCATTCATATAAAGTTCATTAGGGATATCAAATTTTAGTTCAATACGTTTCCTGGCTGCTTCGATGCTTATGGGAGAAAGAGCATTTGAAATTATGCTTTTTACGTGTAAACGCTGTGGTTCCACTTTTACTCTACCGGTTTGAAGGCGCGACCAATCTAATAAATTATTTATTAAGGAAAGCTGCGTTTTAGACGAATCATAAATATATCCCAGATATTCATTCCTTTCTTCTTCTCCAATATCTTTTTCATTGACTAATATTTCGGAAAAGCCAAGAAGTGTGGTAAACGGTGCTCTTAAATCATGCGAGACTATGGAAATAAATTTGTCTTTTGCCTGATTTAATTCTTTGTATTTATCGATTTTGATTTTTGATTCTTCTGTAATCGATTTTAATTCGGAATTATTAACGAATAAACTAATTACCTCAAAAGGTAAACCATTTTTATCTCTGACAATTTTTATATATTCTTTAAGCCAAATAATTCGATCGGGTGCTGGTTTTATAAGAAATTCCGTTTCAAAATTAAATACATTTGGATTAGCGAATTTTTCTCTGATGTTTTTTATAAAGGGATGAAAGTCTTCTTCCGGTATAAGGGAATAAAGCTGCTCGGGAAATTGATTAATTTCCTCTATACTCATTCCAGTTACGGATTCGATAGATTTTGTATATATTATTTGTGATGAATCGTTTGGACGGAACAATCCCATAAATAAACTTGGCATCCCATCTGAAAACTGCTCGAAAACAGAAAATTCGTTACTAAAATCTGACATTAAAATAATTCCCAGTATATCATTCTAATATACTAAAATTGTTAGAATACTTCGAGAAACTTATTCTTGATATTTACTGTTATCTATATAAAAAGAAGAAGGTATATGAAAAAATTAATTTTTGGATTTTTATTGTTAGTGAGCACAATAATGAATGCTCAAGGAAGCATTACGGGAAAAGTAATTGATAAAAGCACTAAAGAAGGTCTGCCGGGTGTCAATTTAATTGTTATAGAAACTAATTTTGGAGCGGCTACAGATATAAACGGAGAATTTATTATTAGAAATGTACCTATTGGGAAATATTCCGTTAGAGCTTCTTATGTAGGGTATTTATCTGCCACTAAGACCGATATTGTGGTTAATAGCGTTCGACCAGCAAATCTTCTATTTGAATTATCATCTACATTTATAGAATTAAATGGAGTAACCGTACAATCCGAATACTTCGATATGAATCCGAATGAATTCAATAGTGTGAAAAGTTTTAGTTATGAAGAGATAAGAAGAGCACCGGGAGGATTTGAAGATGTAGTTAGAGCACTATCGGTACTACCGGGAGTGGGGCAGGTAAGCGCAGGAAGAAATGATTTGGTCGTAAGAGGCGGCGCACCTTCAGAAAATCTTTTTTTGGTCGATGGGTTTACAGTACCGAATATTAATCATTTTGGTACTCAAGGATCGACTGGCGGACCTCTAAGTTATATTAATCTCGATTTTGTGAGAGAAACAACATTCTCAACCGGTGGTTTCCCGGCTAATTATGGAGATAAACTTTCTTCGGTATTAAAAATTGATTTAAGAGATGGAAGAAACGACCGAATCGGAGGCAAGGCAACAATATCCGCTTCTCAATTTGGTTTTAATATCGAAGGTCCAATCGATTCTAAAAGTAATTTTATTTTTTCGGCGAGACGCAGCTATCTCGATTTTATCTTTAATGCTGCGGGATTCAATTTTGTGCCGGAGTATTATGACGTTATGTCTAAAGCATCATATAGCATCGATTCAAAAAATAAAATTAATTGGCTATTTATTGGTGCGTTCGATAAAGTTAAATTTAATAACAAGGATTCTGAAGACTTATATGAAAACTCACGAATATTGGGAAGTAACCAAAACCAATATCTTGTTGGTGTTTCTTATCGCCATATTTTTGATAATGGATTCTATAATTTTAGCATAAGCAGAAATTTTGTCGATTATGACACCCGTCAAAGAGATACATTACTTAATCCTATTTTTACAAATATATCACGTGAAGGAGAAAACGAGATTAAGGGTGATGCAGTTATAAAACTAACTGAAACATCGGAAATCAATTTCGGGATTTCAGGAAAATTAATAAAATTCAGAGCGGATATTTTACTTCCAACTTTTATGACTTCATTCGGCGAGACACTTCAAGTCAATTCACTTCAATCGGCAGAATATTTTTATAAATATGGTTTTTATTCTCAATACTCAACCACATTCTTCAATCGATTAATGTTTACTGCAGGATTAAGAGGGGATTATTTTGATCGTATCAATTCCGGATTTACATTAAGTCCGAGAGGATCATTATCTTATGTATTAGATGAAGTATCGTCAGTTAGTTTCAGTACGGGACTTTATCATCAATCGCCCTCTTATTTATGGCTCGCTTCATTTAACCAGAACGAGAACTTAAAACCAGTAAAAGTAATTCAATATGTAGCCGGTTATGAAAGAAGATTGACTTCTGATTTAAGGCTTAAAGTAGAGGCATTTTATAAAGACTATTCCGATTATCCGGCAAGTTTGCTGAGACCCTATTTAGTATTGGCAAATACAGGTGTGGGGTTCGGAGGTTCGGATGAAAATTTTGGTTCTTTGGGACTTGAACCGCTTATTAGTGCAGGTAAAGGATTTGCTCGTGGTCTAGAATTTTCGCTTCAGAAAAAATCATCTGATACTCCGGGTTATGGAATTCTAAGCGTTACTTATAACGAATCATTTTTTAAGGGATTAGATGGTATTGAGAGAGCCGGATCATTCGATCAAAAATGGATTATAAATCTTAGTGGAGGATATTCATTTAATGAAAAATGGGAAATTTCTTCTCGATTCCGCTTTGCTACCGGAAATCCTTATACGCCATTTAATTCGGATGGGTCTCAAAGCGTTGTAAATTATAACGCATTCCGATTTGAACCGACTCATAGTTTGGATATAAGAGTGGATAGAAGATGGGATCTTGGCGGACTTAATTTAATTACTTATATCGATCTTCAAAATATTTATAATAATAAAAATACCAATACGATCAGATACGATTATAGGAAGGGAGAAGTGGATAAGAGTTCTTCAATAGGACTTCTCCCATCAATTGGAGTAAGTTTAGAATTTTAATCCTCGTCGCTTGAAAGTGATTTTGTCGGAATTTCAAGCTCGTCCATTTTCCGATATAAAGAGGAAAGCCCTATTTCGAGAGCTTTAGAGGCTTCCTCTTTATTATATTCAAATTTCTTGATTGTTTTAAGTATATGTTCTTTTTCAAAATTTCTTACTGCATCCTTAAGTGAATCGGGATATCCGTGAAAGACCGAGCTCCCTTTAATATTTTCAGCGAGTTCGTTTGGTGTAATATATTCGGAGTTACAGAAAATAATTGCTCTTTCAATTACGTTTTCTAATTCCCTTACCCCGCCGCGCCATTCATAAGAAGAAAGAATTTTAATAACGTCATTTTCCGCACCAATTACTTTTTTACCCATTTCGTTGCTATACTTTTCAATAAAATGATTAACGAGAAGAGGTATGTCATCTTTTCTTTCATTGAGAGTGGGCAATTTTATTTCAACTACATTTAAGCGGTAGTAAAGGTCTTCGCGGAATTCACCACTCTTTATTTTCTCCATAAGATTTTGATGTGTAGCGGCGATCAAACGAACATCTGTACTCACGGGTTTAGTTCCGCCCACCTGAAAAAACTCTTTATCTTCAATAGCTCTAAGTAATTTAACTTGAAGATTCAAAGGAAGATCACCGATTTCATCTAAGAATAATGTACCTCCATCGGCAACTTTGAATAGACCCATTTTATCTTCTTGAGCTCCGGTAAACGATCCTTTTTTATGACCAAAAAGTTCACTCTCAATTAAGTTCTCCGAGATAGCACCGCAATTTATCGGAAGGAACATCTTATCTTTTCGTTTGCTGTTATAATGAATTGCTTTTGCAACGAGTTCTTTTCCTGTCCCACTTTTACCTAATATTAATACGTTACTATTTGTTGGTGCCACTTGAGTAATCAAGTTATAAACTTGTTTCATCGAATTACTTTTTCCGATAAGATTGGTAAAACCGGAATCGGATGATATCCTCCCCCGGAGTGATTTTACTTCGAGCTCCAATTTCCTATAATCCATCAAGCGTTTAACTCGTGCAATTATATCATCAAATTCTACCGGTTTAATTAGATAATCATAAGCCCCTTTATGAAGAGCATCGATAGCTGTTTTCACCTCAGCATAAGCAGTCATAATGATAAAAAATAATTGAGGATATTTTTTGGAAGCTTCATCAAGCAATTGCATTCCATCTATTTTGGGCATTTTGATATCGGAGATAACGAGATCAAAATCATTTTCGCTCAATTTTTGTAATGCCTCTTCTCCATCGCTTGCTATATCTGTTTTAAAACCTTCTTCTTCAAGAACAATCTTAAGCGAATCTCTTATCGCTTTTTCATCATCGACTATTAAAATATTAGTACTCATTTTAATTCCTTTCGTTTTTTTTGCTTATCGGAAGAATGATAGTAAAAATACTTCCTATGTTTGGAACACTGCTTACTTTTATTTTGCCATTGAATTTATGAATGATTCCGTAACTTACCGAAAGTCCAAGACCGGTACCTTTACCCACTTCTTTAGTTGTGAAGAAAGGATCAAAAATTTGATCAACTACTTTAGCATCCATTCCGCATCCGTTATCTTCTATATCGACATACACAAAATCATCATCATAAGATGATTTTACTTTCAGAATGCCATTACCCTCCATTGCGTCAAGAGCATTAATAAGAATATTAACGAATACTTGCAATATTTGATCAGGGGCAATTTCTACAACCGGGAGACCTGACTTAAGGTCTGTCTCGAATTTAACTTTCTTTACTCGTTTATCATACTTAACTATTCCGACTGCTGTTCTTATTACATCGGTAATATCATGGAGTTGAACTTCATAGCTTGGCGGTCGCGAGAAATCTACTAATTCTCTTACGATTCTTGAAATACGATCTATATTTTCTTTTACGATAGATAGCTGTTCCGATATAAATTCATCTTTGCTTCGGCGTTGCATTATCTGGACAAGTGCTGAGATTGAAGTAAGAGGGTTGCCAATCTCATGTGCCACTCCGGCGGCAAGCTGTCCGATTACCGCTAGCTTCTCGGATTGATCTACTTGAGCTTGAAGACGTTTTACTTCGGTGGAATCCTTAACTCTATCAACTTCCACTTCTCTTAATTTAGCTTCCTGATGAAGCATTCCGTAACGAGCAAAGAGCTGCTCGAATACGTCATCTAAATATCCAAGAACAATTACAGGATCATTTTCCGGGTCGTTTTCCAATAAAGGAAGTATGGAATATCTTCCTTGACTAAATAGCTGACTAATTTCAAGAATACTTAGATTAGCCTTAGAAAATAGAGAGTAATTATTTATTAAATATTGACCTGCCACCGTAAAATCGGATGCTTCTAAAATTTCCAATACAATTTTAAGTGAGTTTTTGGCAAATTCTTCTGCCTGTTCATTAGATATCTTATTATTAAGTAAAGGAATTAGCTTGATTGTCCAGTTTTCAATAATTTGATCGAAATGCTTTTTTATTAAATCTATTAATATTTTTTTCATTAAATTATACTATTAGTCCGAAACAAAGATAAAGAATCCCCCCATTTTTTGAAAGGTATCAATAAGGAACAAGAAAAGATTGTTTATGTATAAACATTAAAATCAACACGGAGGTTCTAATGAAATCATTATCCAGAGTATTACCTATTATAATTATTTTCTTTTTCTCTGCGGGTCTATCTGCACAGAGCCAGTTCAAAGGCGAATTAAAAGAAGCAAAAGTATTTTTAGCAGGCGCTGAACTTATCCATTCGTCAAATATAAAACTCGAAAAAGGAATGAACGAAATTTTTATTTCAGGACTTGCCGAGGGGATTAATCCCAAAAGTATCAGTGCTAAGCTTTTTGGCAAAGGAACTATCGTAACGGTTAAACAAGTCTCTGACTATCTCTCAGTTCCTTTTAAAGATAATGAAGTAATAAAATTAGAAGACTCAATTAAATCGGTAACTTCCTTAATTAGCACAAAAAAAATCGAGCATGAAGCAATAGGCACTGAATTAGATATACTTTCGGCAAATAAAGATATATCCGATAAAGGTTTCTCTATCTCTGAAATTCAAAAATTTACTGATTATTATAAGAAAAGATTGATCGAAACAAGAACCTCTATGTTGAAAGTAGAAAAAGAGATTGAAAAATTAAATAAAGATCTTAATCGATTAAATAAACAATTGAATGAGTATAACGTAAGTAATAAAACAAATGTTTTAGTAGTTGTAATAAATTCAGATACGAAAGCAGATGCGAAATTAGATCTAAATTATTTTACATATAATGCTTCGTGGACTCCATTCTATAATTTTAGAGTTGAAAATCTCACCTCGCCATTAAAATTAGAATACTCCGCCAATATCAAACAGACTACCGGATTATTATGGAAAGGAATTGATATTACATTATCTACTCGCAATCCAAATCAATCGAATACAAAGCCGGAACTATATCCTTGGTATGTTGATTTTTATAGACCAATGCCGCTTCAGTACGGTGGAATGTTGAAACGCAATCAAGTAAATATGGAGGAGATGTCGGTTGCCGCTTCCGCTCCGGAAGCAGATAAATCGATGGCTGATTATATGAATGTAACAGAAACACAATTATCGGTAGAATTTAAACCTGAAATTCAGATGGCAATTCCTTCTGACGGAAAAAATTATTTAGTCGAATTAAGTAAAGATAGCTTTGATGCAGAATATAAGTATGCCGCCATCCCGAAATTTGATTCAGATGCTTTCTTGACCGCACAGATAAATAAATTCGAAGGGATAAATTTTCTGCCGGGTTCAGTTAATATCTATTTTGAAAACTCTTTTGCAGGTGAGACATATTTAAATCCGCAACAATTAAAAGACACACTTGTTGTATCTCTCGGACGAGATAAAGGAATTAATAGCAGCAGAGAATTAAAGAAAGACTTAAAAGAAAATAAATTCCTAAGTTCTGATATAGACCGTACATTAGAATATGAAATAAAAGTTAAAAATAGTAAAAGTATAGCTGTTGATTTGGTAATAGAAGATCAAGTGCCCGTAACAAAAACGGAAGATATAAATATTAAAATATTAGAAATCTCGGGAGCAGAATTAAATAAAGAAACGGGAATTCTTAAATGGAGAGTGAAATTAAATCCGGGTGAAACAATAACTAAGAAACTATCTTATATGCTTACTTACCCTAAGGATAAACTGATAAATGGGATATAAATTATTGATCTAAAAATGTTTTGAAGATTTGCTGCCCATTTTAAATGGGCAGAATAATTATTTCTACTTTCTAAACATTATTAAAACTTTTGTTTATTTTATGGATATCAAAATTTAATACAGGGAAATATGAACTACTGGACTCAGCTAAGTATTGAATATGCTAACCAGCGTAATTATTTAGATTCACTTTTTTCAGTATATCCAACTATCCCTGACGGTATTAGAGAAATAAATATCGAAATTTGGGAAAGTATTGAAGGGGCTTTTAATAACAAAGATGATACGGAACTATTAAGATTATTATTATCTTTCAACTTATTTCCTATTAAAGATTCCTATGTTGCATATCTTAAAAAAGATAAGTCTTCATTGGAGAGGAATCCGGCTACCGTCGCTAGACTGACAGGAAGGCTTAGAGAAATGGGCTTAACCAAAATATTTGAAAGATGTTCCGAGCCAAAAGAAACAAATCGTCAGATTGGACCTCTATTTAAAAGATGGATTGAAAAAGAAACATTAGGTGCTCCTCTACAAAAAATGAATGAATTTATTAGTCACAAAGGGAATGCTATTTTGCATGCATCTGATAATGAAATGATGAAATTCGCTTCAAAAAAACTGGGATATGAGAGATATAAAGGGTTAGATTTTGTCGCGCGATTTAATAAAAAATATATTATTGGAGAGGCAAAATTCTTAACCGATTTTGGTGGTCATCAAAATGCACAATTTGCGGATGGGATATCAACTATTTTAACTCCTAACGTAAAAGCAAAAATTATTGGTATTTTCGATGGCGTTTGTTATATAAAAGGGAAAAATAAATTATATAAGCATCTCGAATTATATTCTAAATATGATATTATGAGTGCTTTAGTATTAAGGGAATATTTACATCAAGTATGATATTATGAGATTAGATTACGATAATAAAAAACCGGAAGAGTTAATTCTAAAATCCGAGATAGATTCAAAATTAGAAATAATTTCCGAAAGTGGAAGGCTTATAAATTTATTGGTAAAAGGCGATAATTTTTCCGTAATGAGAATATTAATGAGAGACTATAATTTTTCAAAAAAAATTGATTTAGTTTATATTGATATTCCGTTCGCTACTAATAATATTTTTCGTGGAGGTAATGGAAGAAACAATACAATTAGTTCGAGTAAGAATGATGATGTCGCTTATCAAGACAACCTAAAAGGTGAAGAGTTTTTAGAATATATAAGAGAGAGGTTAATACTTATAAGAGAATTGATGTCCTCTACAGCCTCTATTTATCTTCATATCGATTACAAAATTGGTCATTATATAAAAATATTAATGGATGAAATCTTCGGAGCAAAGAATTTTAGGAATGATATTTCACGAATTAAATGCAATCCTAAAAATTTTCAAAGAAGATCATATAGCAATATTAAAGATATGGTGTTGTTCTATACAAAGAGCGATGATTATGTTTGGAATGAACCATTAATAAAAATAAAACAAGAAAAGATGGATAAACTTTTTAATAGGGTAGATGAACACGGAAGGAAATACACAACTAATCCATTACATGCACCCGGAGAAACAAAGAGTGGGAAATCAGGAGAAGAATGGAATGGGATTAAACCTCCAAAAGGAAGACATTGGCGGTTTTCTCCTGAAGTATTAGATTCACTGGAAAAAAACGGACTCATTCATTGGTCATCTAACGGTGTACCTAGGAAAATAATTTATGCCGATGATTATGGCGAAATGCGCTTACAGGATATATGGGAATTTAAGGATCCTCAACAACCAAAATATCCAACTGAAAAAAATATGGATTTTTTAAAAACGATTATACAAACTTCTTCAGAAGAAGGACAAATTGTGATGGATTGTTTTTGTGGATCAGGTAGCGCACTTTTTACTGCAGCCAATCTAAATAGAAGATGGATTGGCATCGATAATTCAGAATTAGCTATAAAAGTTTGCAAGGAACGATTTGAAGAAATGGATAATAGTTTATTTAATGGTAATAGTAATGAATATACTTATCTCGAAGAAGTTAAACTACTATAAAATAAATCCATTTGTAAATATGTTAATTAAGCAAAAACTTTTAAGAATGCTCGTTTGACAAATGTAATTCTTATTCTTATGTTTGTGGTGAAGTCGTGATTTATACGAATTGCAGCGACTCA
>CALDDL010000333.1 GCA_937936675.1 uncultured bacterium | reverse complement strand
CTTTTAGATACAAAACAAAATCGAATACCTTTAAATGGATAAACGTTAGAGGAAGGGTTATCGAAAAAATCAATAATGAGATCATGAGAGTGATAGGTACTCATATTGATATTGATAGTAAGATTAGAAGCGAAGTAAAAATTAAACAATTATCACAAGCAATCGAACAGAGCCCTGTTTCTATTATAATCACAGATATCGAAGGAAATATCGAATATGCCAATCCAAAATTTTCGGAATTGACGGGATATACTTTTGATGAAGTAATAGGAAAAAATCCGAGAATATTACAATCCGGGAGAAGTATTACCGATTATAAAAAAATGTGGAAGATTTTATTAGAAGGAAAAACGTGGGCAGGGCTTTTTGTAAATAAGAAAAAAACAGGCGGGCTTTTTTGGGAATCGGCGATTATTTCTCCCATTAAGAATAGTAAGGGTGAGACAATAAATTACGTCGCAGTAAAAGAAGATATCACCGAAAAAATTGCCGCAGAAAAAGAATTAGAAAAATACCGTACCGAACTTGAAAATTTAGTAAAAGAAAGAACTAAGGAACTTGCATTCGTAAATAAAAGATTAGCAGATCAATTAGAGAAATCAGAAATTATCGGGAAAGCAATAAAAGAATCTTTAGAAAAAGAGAGAGAACTTAACGAAATGAAATCGAGTTTTATCTCTACTACATCACACGAATTTAGAACTCCATTAGCATCTATTCTTTCCTCGATTGAACTTTTAGAACTCTACGGGCGTAAATGGGATGAAGAGAAGTATAATACTCATATTGAAAGAATTAAAAGTGCAATCGAATATTTAACCAGATTGATGGATGATGTATTGATTCTCAATAAAGCTGAAACCGGTAAATTGCAATTAAATCTTTCTCGTGTTAATCTTTATAAGTTATGTCATAGAATAATTGAAGACGTAAAGACTCTTACGAACGAAAAACATACCATTAGCTGCAGTTATAAAATGGAAGAAATGGAATTTCAGTTAGATGAAAAATTAATACGCTTTATAATTAATAATCTATTAAGCAATGCAGTTAAATATTCTCCTGAAGGTGGAAGTGTAGATTTATGCATTGAAAAAATTTCGAATCACCTCTTAATTGTCATAAAAGATGAAGGAATAGGAATTCCCGAAAGAGAACGTTCACAATTATTTAATACTTTTTTTAGATGCAGCAATACAGGCAGCATCCAAGGCAATGGTCTCGGGCTTTCGATTGTAAAAAAATCTGTGGATATTCATGGCGGTACAATTATCTTGGACGAAAGTTATAAAAGCGGCGCAAGATTCGTAGTTACTCTTCCATTATATTAAGATTCTTTTAGTATATTAATCAAACCATACACCCCAATAAAATAATTTATTAGCAATCTTATCCGCAAAAATCATTCTATTTTTGTTCTTTTTCTCTTTCTTTGCCAAATCAATTACTCAATCCCTTCTCTAAATCTCCCGTTTACAACATCATTAGTCCGTTCACTCCAAGATGGATTATTTAAATCCAATTTACCTCGAAAATAGGGTAACAAAACAATTCAGGGGTGTCGCAAATGTTCAACAATATGAAAATCGGAAAACGGCTAATGGTCGGATATGCATCTTTAGCCGCTGTATTAGTAGTAACAATTATTTTAAGTATTTCAAATCTGTCTTCGTTAAATAGTGAAGTAGAATTACTTGCTAACGATCGGTATCAAAAAACGGTTTGGGCAAATGGAATTATCGATCAGATAAATGTGGTTGCGAGAATCAATCGTAATCTTTACATATTAGATGATCCAAATGAAAAAGCTGTTGAGATGAAACGTTCAGCAGAAGCATCAGTTATAGTAAACGGATTAGCCGATTCTCTAGCAAGGACAATAAGTACCGATGAAGGTAAAGCTTTATTATCAGAATTTACTATTGCAAGAAAAGAAAAATTCTTTCCGGCAAGAGAGAAATTCTTCCAATTTTTAAACTCAGGGGATAAGGAAGGTGCCAGGAATATTTTATTTAACGAACTTAGAATCGCGCAGGGGGAATATTTTACTTCGATTGAAAATCTGATTAAATATCAGGGTAGACTTGTAGATGAATCTGCCTCTAAGGCTAAATCACTATATTCTTCTTCGTTTTGGATGATGATTATTATTGGATTTGCAGCACTTGCATTAGTCGCATTCTTATCATTAACAATAACCAGAAGCATTGTAAACCCTATAAGAAAGGTAGCTGATAGAGTAAAACAATTAGAAACTGTATGTATTACAAATCTTGGTAATGGATTAATGGCATTATCGCACGGGGACCTTTAGCAACAAAAGAAATTGCAGATATGATTAAGAAAATTCAAAAAGATACGGTTGAAGCTGTCGATTCTATTAGTCAAGGAACAACTGAAGTGGAAGCAGGCAAAAAATTAGCTTTAAACGCAGGCGAATCTTTGAATCTTATTATAACGGGCTCAAATGAAGTAGTCGATTTATCCACACAAGTAGCTGCAGCGAGCGAAGAACAATCAGCCGCATCGGAACAGATAAGTAAAAATATCGAATCGATCAGCAGTGTAACTCATCAATCAGCTTCAGGCACTCAGCAGATTGCAAGAGCGGCAGAGGACTTAAATAGATTGACCGATAATTTACAGCAATTGATTTTACAGTTTAAGATAGATACCGGTAAGAGCAATTTATCCGTAAGAACGAATGGGAAATTAATACATAGCCTATAAACACACACCCTTCATATATATCTCAAAGTCCCTAATAGCCGTCTTTCAAAGAGACGGCTATTTTTTTGTACAATAAATTGAATTCATGTTTTTTGTAAAAGAGAGAATAAAAAAAGCCGGCGGGAACCGGCTTCAATAAATCTTATTTAGCAGCAAATATTAACGAACAGTAAATTGCAATGAGAATTATATCCTAATTATCAGCACCCACCTATAATGCGTTTTGATTTTTTCTTTTCAATCGGTGCTTTTTTATTATTCTTTATTAATTCAGCTACTTCAATACTTGCTTTAGCTCTGAATCTTGCCGTGTCTTTTTCCTGCTGCGTTTTCATTTCCGGAGGAGCTTGGTAATTGAGAATCTGAGACTTAAAAGCCGCCATACCACCTTGCAATACTCTTACGTTTTCAAATCCTAATTCAGAGGCAATTACCGAAGCCTTTTTTTCATCTTTTTCATCTGCGGCAACAAAAACCGTAAGTTTCTTTTTGACCGCAATCGTCTTAAGGGCGTCTTTACCAAAGAGTTCTTTGAATTTCATCGGTATTGATCTAGGAAGACTCATTTCCGAAAATTCTTTTATCGGACGGAAATCAATAATTTGTAAATTATTATCATTATCCATTAATCTAAAAGCGAGCTCATCGGAAGTGATATAATTTAATCTGACCGAATTAATTTCTTCGGGATTATTAGCCTTATCCAAAACTGCATTTTGCTTAGAAGGCATTAAGAAAGCTGATAAGCCCATAACGAATAAGATAGAAACAACAGCATAGTAGAGTTTAAGAGGATGCTCTTTTGAAGTAGCACCATTATTTACACGTAATTCAACCCAGCGAGTAAACCAAAATGCGCCGGCAGCCATAATAGCAAACGAAAATGCAACCACGGCATGAGATGTGCCAAGCAGATCATATACAGTTACTAAACCCCAGTTTTCGGCAGTATATAATCCATAAAGCATCGGATATAGTTCACCAAATAGCAAGACACCAATAACAGAACCGCCGATAAAATAGATTGCATCAATTTTGCCGATGGCTGCGGCGCAGAAACTTGTTCCGGGACAAAATCCGCCAATAACGAATCCGAGTCCCATAATAAATCCACCTACAAGCGCAGAATAGAGAAATGTAGGATTAACGTAAATAAGATTAAGATCGATCAATCCGAGAAATGCGAAGATTACCAATCCAATCATTGCCGTAATACCTGCGGTAAAAAACACACGTAATACGGTAAAATCATATCCATAAAATAAACCTACTAATTTTTTAGAAGTCGAGAATCCGGCTTGTTCGAGGATATATCCGAAAGCAATACCTACAAAGAGAGCGACTACAAAATTCAGTTCATTTCCGATAACATCAGGTACTAATGGTCCCATAATAATCTCCTCTCCTTAAATCCAAAGTTTTCTAAAAAAATAAGCAAACATGTAAGCACCGCCGAAGATGGCAAACATAGTAATTATACCTCCGAAAGAGAGCACAGCCATACCGCTAAGAGCCGCACCGCTAGTACATCCTCTCCCAAGCTGAGCTCCGAATCCGAAAAGCAATCCGCCGATAATAGCAGTTACTATTCTTACTTTGGATGTTACTTTAGGCGATTTTTCTAAAGTCCAATTAAGACGATTAGAAACGAGTCCGGATATAAAAGCACCGATTAGAACTCCGATGACTTCAAATACGAGCCAATTCTTAAGTGGGTTATTATCATGCTCGCTTAAGTATTCTTTATAGAACTTAGCTTCGGAAGCATGAGAAGGGGCGACAGTTTCAACTGCGGCAACTACACCACTTTTAACCGCACCGCTAGCACCGAGACCGCGTCCGGTTATAAATATTGTTGCTAATAGCAGAAGTCCTAATAGAAATCCTGCCAAGTATGGATTCATATATTTTGTTTCGTTCATATTATCCTCTAAACCTTTTTAATTTTCTTTTGATGATTTTTCATCTTCTAATTCTTCATAACCGGTAATCATTGCTTTTAGATTGGAAGTAACGGTCTCGCCGGTAGTAATTAAATAGAGATGTGTAATAATAAAAGCAATCAATAATAAAGCACCTATTGTATGTACTATTGCAACGACTTCGAGCGAGCCGATATTAATTGATTCGACTGCATCCTTCTGTGGGTAACGATAGAACATATAGAGTAACCCGCTAATAACCATTACCGGAATCACAAGAATTTTAAGACCGAGATAAACTAATTTTTGAAGCGGATTCAATTTGCTCAAAACGGTTTTTTTAGTTGGATGCGGAGCATTTTTGAAAATGCCGAATATATAGTAATTAATTTGTGCTTTTAAGTTCGATGCAGTCGGCAAATATTGCTTCCATTCGCCCGTGGAAAAATGCCAGAAGATAGCGAATACAATCAAAACAATAAATGCATAAGCGGAAACGTTATGATACTTAACTGCATTTTGGTAACCGAAAAACGTAAATGAGCCATGAATTTCGAACCCCGTAGCGGCTAACATAAAAATGAGTATAGCTTGAGTCCAATGCCAGAATCTCTCAAACGCTTTATAGATATAAACTTTATATTTCATTATGAACCTCTTTTTTCGATTTACGTTTAGTAGAAATTCTGATACCTGCATGAACCATAACGCCAAGCAGAGTAAGAATTATAATAATTTTACCGCCGATTTCTACTATGCTCGAATAATCTCTAGCGGGCATATAAAAATCATTCAATCCGGCGAGTCGGCTATTTTCTCTTGTGTGACATTGATTACATGAAAGTGTATTTTCTTTCGATGAAACCATGTGATTAATAGGCCAGTACATTTCTGTTCTAACGAAAGCAAGCTGACCGCTGAAAGGAAGATGCACTTCATCCATTCCAACTTTAGCAGCTCTTAACCAATTAAAATCTATCCAGAGCGCACCTTCGCCTTTTTTATCCGAAAACAGTTTCGGCTGAATTATCATTTTATTCACCGGATCGAACGGTTGACGTGCTCTATGAATTTTAACGGGAATAATTTTAGAATCTCTATCGGCATAAGAGCCATTAAGAGTATTAATTTTTATCGGTTTAGTAGTGTCATTAACCACGTCTCCAAGTAGATAGTGATCTGCAGTGCCATTAAACCAAATATAATCCGGTTTCACGCTATCAGCCCAAGTAAATGAACCTTTGATTGACATATAAGTATGATTTCCTTTTGAGTCTTCTTCGGTATAAGGTTCACCATTTTTGAGTTTACCTGCGGTTGACCAGTCCCATGCCATTTTAGTTGAATTTTCTTTAGCATAGACGGGTATATGACAGGTCTGACAAGCCACTTTAACGGTATGTTCGTTCAAGATTTCTGCATCATGCGGAGTCTCGGTATGGCACTGTTCGCAAGTGGAACGATTTCTATTCATCGAAGAAAGAGAATAGACTTTTCCTTTCATTACATGGTTTTCGCTTGTATGACAATCAACACAAACAAGATTAGAAGTTTCAGGCGACATGTGAATATCAATATCGGCAGAAGGTTCAAACATTGAAGATTCTAAATCGCCATGCTTAACGTTATTACCGCCGCCGCCAAAGAAATGGCAAACGCCGCAATTTGAACGCATTGGTCTGCCAACTTTTTGAGCCACTAGATTAAGATCGACAGCTTTATCCGGTGCTCCTGCCAATTCATTCCCTTTTGCATAAGTCTCGGAATTATCATGACATACAAGGCAATCGATATTAGTAGGGTCGGTTAGAGGAGTCATTGAACTTGTCATCTTAAAACCTATATGACATTTAGCGCAGCTTTGTTCGTTTCCTTCAACTCCAATACAAAAGTTATTTATTGCGTTTTTCTTTCCTACATATACAATGCCTCTTCCTTGGACGTATTCTTCGCGTTCCCAATTCCAGTGATTTGAGTGCATCACCTCTTTATGACGCTCGGTATGGCAGGAAATACATGCCGCAGTGGCATCTTGAGGCGAATTGAATTTCTTCTGAAGGATAGCAAACTTTGAATGATCCACGGAGGGGACATGTTTCTTGGAATATTTCGCTTTAAGAAGTGAAATATTCGATTGTTCTTTCTCGGTCGGCTTCAGGAATATTATTGATGTTGTTATCACCAATCCGATAAGCAGCAGTGCGATTACAATTTTTTTCATATTATTTCTTAATTAGTTTAGAGTATAAAAGATTAATTTTTCTTTTTTTTATTTAATTCGGCAATCAAATACCGAAGTGATTCAATTAAATCACCCCTTTTATTCGCTTCCATATTATTCAAAATCTCTTGATGTATATTTATATGGCTATTATAAAGATTTTCTATAAATGGACGACTTTTAGGGAGAACCTTGATTGATACATTTCTTTTATCATCGGAATTGGGAATCTTGGTAACAAAGTTTTTCTCCTCCAATCCTGCGATTATCTGCGTAATTCGCCCCGGAGTAATAGAAAGTGTATCGCAAAGTTCTTTGATCGTAAGCAATTCATTAAAAGCGAATAGCTTAAGAACTCGGAACTCCGCCGGAGAAAGATTGAAGCTTTTTGCGAAATAATCCTGTGTTTTATTGCATGTATGGGTTAATTCGCAGACTAACTCGGCTAATTCTTCCACTTGATGATGTAATGTAGATATATTTGTCATATTATAATTTATTTTAGACTCTAAAATAAATTGAGATTTTCTCAAATGCAAGACAAAAAGGATAAAAAAGCATTATTATATAAAGATACGATGTCCTGAATTAACTGTTCAAGTCGCTGTTTATTCGCGTGTAGTAGAAGTAATTTTTTGATTATTTGAACTAAATATAAATGCAACCTTTTGGTACTTAAATACGTCTAACTAATAGTGTAAAAAAGATTTATACTGATTCAAAATTATTACAAAAAAAAATATATTAAGGAGTTTTATCATGAAGCGCATATTGGTAGTATTTTCCGTTATTTTATTTACAATTTTTATATCGTTAAGTAATGTTTATGCTTCGGGTGATGTTGCAGGGAAATATAAAGCAGAATTATCGGCTGCAAGTTCACCGGGGAGAATTATGGTATTAAATTTATATTCAGATAATAGTGCAGTTTTAACGAGCGATTATCAGAATGGCAAGCCGCCGGTAGTAGAAGAAGGTTCTTGGAAAACTTCGGGAAAATCTGTTGCAATTTCTTTAGACAAAATGAACGGAAGAAAATCTTATAATCCGCTTGACATCACTTTTGAGGTTATGAATAACGCTTTAGTAGCAGTGAAATTTGATGAAAAAGTATTTGGAAGCGATGGATTGAAATTAGCTAAAGTGGAAGTAACTCCCGCAGTTAATACTACTTGGAAATGGGTTTCCACTACTTATGACAAAGATAAATTAGACGTAACGACACCTGATGATTATACAATAGAATTAAAAGATAATGGAAGAATACTTGTAAAGGCAGATTGTAATAGAGGTTTTGGCAAAATTGATATGAATGATTATAAATTGCTTGTGGGAGAAATGAGCTTAACTAAAGTAGCCTGCCCCGAAGGTTCTCTTTCGGCGAAATTCTTAAATGAACTTAGTAATGCCACTGTTTATGCCACAGAAGGCGATGCACTTATGATTACTTTGAAAGATAATAGTGTAATGAAATTCGTAAAATAAAATTTAGAAGAATAATTAAGAAAGCCGCATCCAATTAATTGAGTGCGGCTTTTTTTTTATTCAAATTTCATTATGATTTCGTGATGATATTTTTCTTCGGGCAGAAGAAGTGTAGAAGGAAATTCCGGCTTATTAGGGGAATCGGGGAAAAATTGCGGTTCAAGACAAAATCCGGTTCTTCTATTCATCGGTTTTCCATCTTTACCGGTTGTACCATCTAAATAATTACCTGAATAAAACTGAATAGCAGGATAGGTTGTATAAAGTTTTAGTTTCCTGCCACATACAGGCTCGGCTATTTCAGCAGCAAGTTTTAGTTCATTCGCCTTTCCGGTAAGAACATAATTAAAATCGTAACCGCCTTTCACTTTATCAATTTTTTCACCTATTGGCATTTCATCAATAAAATCCAATTCGGTACCTGCGATAGATAATAATTTACCTGTTGGGATAAAATTCTCATCAATTTCAGTTATCATTTCCGAATGCAAAGAAAGATTATGATTTAGTATTGAAGAAGATTTATCTTCATTTAAATTAAAGTAAGCATGATTAGTAAGATTAACGTGAGTGGGTTCATCTGTTTCTGCATCAAAAGTAATTTTGAGTTCATTTTCTTCATTGAGATAATATTTTACTATTGCCAGCAGATTGCCGGGAAAACCTTCTTCTCCGTCATGGCTCAAATAATTGAATTGAACTCCATTGCCGGATAAAGTCTCGAAAGTATTATAGCTCCACAATTTTTTATTAAATCCCTTTTCGCCGCCATGAAGCTGATAACCGGCGCGATTTTCGCTTAGTTTATATTCTTTGCCTTTAATTGAGAATTTAGCCCCGCCGATTCTATTAGCATATCTGCCCACCGTGCAGCCGATAAATAATTCATCTTTTTCATATTCTTCGATAGTATCATAGCCAAGAATAATATCGGAATAAACTCCAATCCTATCAGGAGTTTTAATGGATACCAACGTAGCACCATAGTTAATAATTTTTACTTCCACTCCATGCGTATTTTTTAGAGTGAATGATTTTACTTCTCTACCATTAGAGAGTCTGCCAAATTCATTTATAATAGGTTTCATAGTCTCGGATATATTTTTGTTCTTAAAAATAATTAAATGTTTGGCTAAAAACAGATGAAAAAAAAGGAAGCTCTCAAAAATAACAGAGAGCTTCCGATTTGCATGAAGCAGCTATTAGAAAAACAAGCTGCCTCTCGAGGGCGCAAATTTACATCTTAAACCGTAGTCATGCTTGAACCAATAGCACAACTGCCGGAATATGCTTCACAAAAAATGGTTACATCCTAAACCTAAGCCCCGCATAAGCCATAGCACCGGTAACGGGACCCCAAACCATAGAGGCATCAAAAAATTGGCTATCGGGATTAAGCGAATCGATTATTAAATTTTCCTGACGATATCCGAACAAATTTTCCACACCGAGATACAAATCTAGTCCGGGCATAAATGTTCTCGTAATCTGAGCATTGACGGTGAAGAACCCGGGTGAATTTAATGGCATCTGATATTGCTCGGGATTAGATAATGTAGAAGGAATCCTTTTGCTACCGGAATATTGTATTGTAAGATCATAGAACATCTGCGGATCGTCTTCTTTTTCTTTTTCGGTAGTATAAGCAAAATTAATAAACGCACGATGCTTGGAACTGAATGGACGTTCCATATATTTTCCGTCTATCATCTGCTTAACGTCCAAGAATCTATAAGCAGTTTTTAGATCAAAATTCTCAAATGGTTTAAAAGCAAATTCAGCCTGAAAACTATTAGAATAAGCTCCGTTTTGAATTGTAGAGAAAACAATCTTCTGCGGCGATGAATCAAGATTAGCAATATTAACTTGCTCGAAATCGGTTCTGTAGAAATCGATAGTGAAAGAAGCATCACGATAATCATAATAGAAATAATGAGTTAAGCTAACTCCAAAATTCCAAGCCTTTTCTTGCCCAAGTCCATAACCATAAGTGCCGGATTGATTAATAGAAATATCCCGTGAACTGGCTAATGCGGAAGCGTATTCAGTGAAGATATTCGATGTTCTGAATCCTCTTCCCGCAACGGCTCGAATTACCCAATCGGGATTAGGCGAATAACGCAAATGAACTCGAGGAGTAAACATAAATCCAAATTGATTGTGATAATCTCCTCTTACTCCGGCAATCAATGAAATTTGATCTTCGTCTGAATATGTATATTCGGCAAAGGCACCGGGCACTTTTTCTATTCTATTATAAGTATTATTTATAAATTTCTCATTGAACTGATCAAATAAGAAACTAAAACCGATTCGGTATTTATGCTCGGTAGTATTAATAATTGATTGATATAAGAAATTAAAGTAGCCGGTTTTTTCGTTACCGCTATAATCACGCTTACCGAAGAAAGATGAATTACGGTAATTAGTAAACGAAAATTGGAAACCGAATGATTTATATGGAGCATCGGCAAATACATAACCCATCTTAGCATATAAATTAAGGTTATTATTCGTCATTCCGAAATTATATCGAGGAGAATTGAGTGACGAATTATAAGTTCCGCCTTCTTTTTTATCGGAGACGTATTGAAATCCAAATCTGCTTTCCCAACCGTCCATACTTAAGTATTGCCATCTCTGAGCAATATTCAAGGTATTAAAAGTGGGGAGGTCGCTAAAATTATCATTATTCATATCGAACTTATTTTTTCGAGTACTATAATGGAAAAGTGATATAGCGGAAAAATGTTCATTGAAATGAGAGATATAATTTAGGTTACCTTCAAAGCGTTGATCATAATCGCCATAGACATTCAGGAATATCGGAGTTTCATCAGGCGAGATCGATTTACGTAAATCGACATCTATCTGCCCGGTGATCGATTCATAACCATTGGCAACCGATCCGATACCTTTAGAAACATTTATAGCTTGAACCCATGTTCCGGGAACAAACGAAAGTCCGATATTCGACATAAGACCGCGGATATAAGGCATATTCTCTAAAGAAGTTTGTGTGTATGTTCCCGAGAGTCCGAGCATCTCAATCTGCTTAGCACCTGTAATAGCATCGGTGAATGAAACATCGATAGCCGGATTTGTCTCAAAGCTCTCCGAAAGATTACAGCATGCGGCTTTGAAGAGTTCCTTCTCGTTCATTGTCGATTTATTTTCGATTGCGAAATAATCGTGAGAAGTAGAAGCTTTTTCTCCGCTTACTTCCACTTCGCCGATCTGTTCGGCATCTTCGGTAAGTAATATTTCTAGGAAGCTATTATCTTTTATTTCAAGTGTATCGGGTTTGAATCCGATAAAGCTAACTACCAAATATTTATATTCGGAAGCGAACGGAATTTTGAAATCTCCTTTACTATCGGATGTAGTACCGATAGTAGAAGAAAGCCAATAGATATTAGCTCCGGCTAGTGGATGTTTATCCTTTCCGTGGTCTTCATATACTCTTCCTTTTAAGCTATTTTGTGCGTTTATTATAGTAAGTGAAGCAAATAATAAAGTAATAATTAATTTTTTCATTTCTGCCTTTCGGGATTTAGTGAGTATTTTCTGAATCTCTATAAAAACAGCAATTAGGAAGTTTTGAATAAACAGAATCGGCAGCTTTGAATTTATCTGTATCGTGCCCCACTTCTGCTAATCTATGTTTTAGAGAATCGAGTGTTATCTCATCTTTTAGATAAGCGACTTTTAATACTTTGGATTTTTTATCCCATTTAGCAAGTTTCACTTCTTTTATCTTAAGTGTTTTTTCTATTCTGTTTTTACACATATTACAGTTTCCGAATACCTTAAATTCTGTTTCGGCAACTTTATCTTGAGCGATTGTAAGAGTAGTAAAAAATAAAAACATTACTGCTATGCTTAATAGATTTTTCATTTTTAGTTTCCTTATAAAATTTTATTTGATAAATATTAGCGCAAAAATAATTTGCACCGGTTTTATATTAATATTTATTAGCACAGCCGAAGCGGTGCATTGTTTCTATGAATTCAATTCTTAAAGGAGTGAAAATAAATTTAACGTAAACTTAAGAACCCGATTGTTCCTAACATCAACGTTCGTTACCAAGTGTTGAAAATAATTCTTATGGGATAGTTTGTCCCATTCCTTTAATTCAATTGAATTATAGAATAGAGGGAAATCTCAAATAAGGAAACTGCTTAATGAAATGCGGATATCTTTGCCGGGAGGCGAGTTATCCGTAATATTTTGTTGAAAATTAGTTTGAGAGACTACGACTGCCGTTTCAATATTAGTATAAAAGGGAAGGGTAATCTCGAATGAATTGATTCTAAATTCATTTTCTGATTTATGAAGGTCTTCAATTTTGGTTGTTTTAATTTCTGTTTTGCAGCATTCGCTTCCGCATTCCATACCGCAGCATGAATCGGGTTCACCTTTGCTTTCAGTTAATGCTAATTCCACAGAATCGATTGAATCACCGCAAAAATGAATAGCTACATTTACCCCGACCACGAGGAAAAGGTAAATGAACATAAACGATATCGTAAATAACTTCTTCACGATGCAAATATAGCGAAAAAGATATAATATCCACAAGTCTGATTAAAATGACCAAAATTTTTCCATATAGGATCGTATCCGATTATATTAACACCTTGCCGAGTTTCTTATTAATCTCAAATGCTTTTCCCGTTTGCGCCGAGAGGGAGATGGAAGTAATTATTAAAAGTAAAAGTAGCTTTTTCATAATGGACTCTACAATAATGACCTACAATTATAGAAAAATCAGAGATAAAAAAAACCGGTCATTCCTTGCGGAGATAACCGGCATTTTTGGTAAGTCAAACTTTCTTCATTTGCTAATGTATGCTATTACTGATTAAGCCATATTTGTATAAACAGACTGAACGTCATCATCTTCTTCGATAGCTTCGATTAATTCGTTTACTTCTTTCTGCTGCTCTTCATCAAGCTCTTTCAAATTAGTAGGGATATAAGGAAATTCAGTGGCACTGACTTCGATATTTTTTTCATCTAAGGCTTTTTGCATCGTGCCAAAATCTTGGAACATTGTATATATATAGATTGATTCGTCATCATATTGAAGTTCATCAAGTCCATAATCGATTAATTCCATCTCAAATTCATCGACATCGGAGATAAGTGATTTATCAATTTTAATTAGACCTTTATGATCGAACATAAAAGAGATAGAACCGGGGGCACCGAGAGCACCTTCATATTTACGGAAATAATGGCGAATACTGGCAGCCGTACGAGTGGTATTATCGGTAGCGCATTCGACAACTACCGCTACTCCATGCGGTCCGTAACCTTCATAAGTAATTTCCGAATAGCCTGATGTATCTTTAGAAACCGCACGTTTGATGGCGGCATCCACTCTATCTTTAGGCATATTGACTGATTTAGCATTTTGAACTGCCATGCGGAGTTTGGAATTGGATTTAACATCGGGTCCGCCTGATTTTACGGCTATTTCGATATCTTTTCTTATTCTGTTGAACGCTTTGGACATCTTAGCAAAGCGTGCAAACATTTTGTGTTTTCTTGTTTCAAAAATTCTTCCCATTTGTACCGGTATCTTATTTTTTATTATTCGTGATTTAATATAACTCTGCAATTTAAGAAAATGTTAGGAAAAATATAAACAAGAAGTTTTTTTCTTCATTCGGAAATCCTTCCTGATTAATCACATTGATTCTATTCAGTGCAATATATATATTAGTTCTGTATGAAAGTTATGTTGTAACTATGTGTAGTTTATCAACTTTTTTGAGTTGATATTGTATAAAAGAAAGAACAATAGGTGTTTGATATGACAAATAAAATAGTAGAATCTGAATCAAAAATAAATCTTACGGTAGATATAATTTTTGTAAAGGAAGAGAATTATTTTGTTGCCTATTGCCCTGCTCTTGAACTTTCCGCCTATGGAGACACACTTGAAAAAGCAAAGACTTCTTTCGATGAAGAGATAAAAATTTTTCTTAATGAAACACACACTAAGGGGACCTTAGAGAAATATTTATTAAAGAATGGATGGCGGTTACAACAGCTTCCAAAAGTTAATTATGAACCTCCAATTCCCAAAATGGATAAACTAAGTGCGTTAATTAAGTCAAGTGTTTTTCATCAACAGTTAAGTATTCCCGTATATTAAATTAATGGTATTGCTTCGCTTAAAGAGTGAATAAATTTTAATTGAGTAAATGAATCAGTTAGGATAATGAAATCTGTCCCATTAAAAAAATACCGTAAATTTTTGAAGTCTATAGGTTTAATTCATATAAGAACAGAATCCTCGCACGAAATATATGATTATCCGGATAGAACACTTTTAAGACCCATTACTCTTGACAAAAATTATCCTGATGTTCCCATGCTTCATATTCATACATCCCTTAAAACTTTAGGAATAGATAAGAAAGTATTTGCAGAGAAAATTAAGACTTTGTGAGTTCGTCATAAGCGCGTTCGAGGTTCATCTTACGTGCTCCTTCCCATCTCTCTTTTAGATTATTAAATCCCGGAATTTCGCCCGAGGCAATATCATCTTTGGATTTACCCGCTTTGACCCCTTTATTTACAGTATCAATCAACGCTTCAAAATAATTTTTCATTCTTTTTATGTCATTTCTCGAACCCGTTACCTGATCGTCTGAAGCTGCATGACCATAAATGAAAAGTGTATCTTTGTCATAACGCTTATAAACCATATCAAGAGTTTCGATCCAATATTTTATTGAGCCGCCTCCCATATTATCTATATAAGGATAGGTATTATTAAAAACTAGATCGCCAAGATGAGCAATATTAGCATTCTCGAAATGGATTACAGAATCGCCGCCTGTATGCGCCGGAGCGAAGTAACGAGCCGTTACTTTTTCTTTCTTTAAGTCCAATTCCCAATCTTGAACAAAAGTTATGTCGGGATATTTCTGCGGTTTATCGGGATTGCCGCCATACATTTTTTCTTGAAGCATTTTACAGTTTTCGTGAGCCACAATTGTTTTAGTAAAGTCCCTTAAATAAACATTTCCCGAAGTGTGATCGCCATGATGATGAGTATTGAAAAGAGTATCAATCTTGCCACCGCTCATCTTAGTAAAATTATCAAAAAAGTTTTTTGCCGAATCGGGGAATTGAGAATCGATTACAACCGAATAATCTTTACCTGCATACCAGCCGATTGTACCACCTTTTTCAATATATATTCCGATATTATTGCGGAGTTTTTTGATTCCATTTTTTGGATCGTCCAGAAGATTAAAAAAACTGCTTCCCTGTAATAATATGCCGCCAGTTAATAAGAAGCTCGATTTTATGAATTGCTTACGATTTATTTCCATATCAGAATCTCCTTAAATAATGATAAATAATATACGAACTCCATTTATAAATATAAAAAATACACTTGATAAATATCTATTAAATCACTACTCTATTTTCATGAAAAAGATCATTTTAGTTTTAATGCTTCTATCGGTGCCAGTAAGCGCACAAAAATTAATCTATCCCGATATCCCGCGAGATCGTATAAGTGATTTAACATTCCTAAGCGATTCGGTAGGTTATTTAATTAATTATGGCGGAAGTATATACCGCACTAATGACGGCGGCACTTCGTGGAAACTTCAGAAACATTTTCAAAATTATTATTTAACTATGATGAGATTTCTCGATGAGAAAACCGGATTTATAGCGTCTGAAAATTATAATTACACCATTCCAAGAAGGTTTTATTATTCGACAGATGCGGGACTAAATTGGAGCAGTAATGAACTTTTCTTTGGTGATGCCGTTGATTTCCTTCCTGTATCGCAGCAGAAAATATTGAAAGCGGATCGTGATGGAAATATTGCAATGATCGATAATTTTTATGGCAATTGGAAAACGGTTTACTGCATGCCCACTTTCATCGATTCTTCAGATGAATATATTTATGAAAGATCGAGAGGAAATATTAAACAACTAATTACACTTGAAGATAAAAGAATTCTCGCTGCAGGAAACTATTTGGATTATTTTGATGCAGGTAAGATTACGGATTCTCTTTCGTTTATTTTGCAATCAAAAAACGAGGGAGAAAAATGGGATACCTTATGGCAGGGATTAAATAAATTAATTAATTGTATTGCATTTGCCGATTCCAATACTGGTTGGATAGCAGGGGATAATATAATTTATAAAACAACTAATGGGGGGAAAGATTGGAAGCCACAATCTCCCGATGCTAAAATCTATTATGTGGGTAGAAAATTATATGCAATTGATTCACTTACTGCTTATATGTTGCCCAATGCGAGTAATATCTATTTTTATACCGTAAATGGGGGTAAGAATTGGGTTCTTAAAAATATTGAAACGAACTATGATAACGAATTTTATTTTATCGATCGAAAGAAAGCTTTTGTTTTTGGTTCGGAATTATATTCCACAGAAGATGGCGGTGAGAATTGGAAGGATGTAAGAAAATCGATAAGCGACAATATAATGAAGATTGATTTTGTTTCTCCAAAAAAAGGTTTTGCTGCAGGGTTTGGAAATATTTATCGTACAATCGATGGTGGATATAGTTGGGATACACTTTTTACGAGTAGTTCTAATTCGATGATAAGCGATTTTGAAATGGTTGATTCTTTAAATGGTTTTGTAATTTCCGGCGGAGAAATTTATGAAACAAATAATGGATGGTCTGATTGGAAAGAAGTCAGTTTTAAGCCGAGTTCTTTTTTCTCCGGCGGGATTCATTTCTTAGATAGCAAAATTGGTATTATTTTTAATGCAGTCGAAGAGAGTATCCC
>CALDDL010000332.1 GCA_937936675.1 uncultured bacterium | reverse complement strand
AAAAGTAATTCCGACTTAACCAGAACTCAAGAAGTAATGCAAAGAGGTAATATTAATTCATCTGCTGTTGCAGTTGGAGAATCTACTCCTGCATTAAAAGTGAGTGTTTATAGCGAATATGGTCAAGAATATAAATTAGAAACTAGTTATACAAAAACAGCAGATAATGTTTATACATTAAACTGGAAGTTATTAGATTCTAACGGAGATGCAGTAGTTCCAAATGGTGCCGAGGTAACTTCAGGAACAATTGCAAATCTAACTTTTGAAGAATCTGCAAATGGTTCTTGGGAACTAAATGCCGCTTCTAAAGCTCTTTTTGATGATGTCAATAATAGAGTTAACGTTCCTTCTAATAACATTGATCTTACTTTTGACGGAACAATTTTAACACAAAATTCAAGTACATATACCGTTAGTGCATCAGCGGATAATAATCGAACTCCAAATATTGTTTCAGGTTCAGTAACAGTATTTGATTCTTTAGGAACAGATCATCAGGTAACATTAAAATTCTGTAAGATTGATGATAATTTATGGAATTGGACTGCCTCTGTTCCGGGAATAAGTACAATTGACGGGAAACCGGTTAATTCACAAGGTACAATCCTTTTCAATCCCGATGGTACAATTGATAGTGCAAATATCTCCCCAAATGACCCGCAATTAACCTTTATGCCGGCAGGTGGAGCAGAAACCACAATAATCGATTTGAACTTCGGAGAAGGATTCAGTGGAGTAACTCAAACATCTTCTAGCTCGGTAGTAAGCGCACTTCAGCAAAACGGATCACCTTCGGCTTCACTTTCTAATATGAATATAGATCAATACGGAAACATAGTAGGTATTTTTTCAAATGGTTCTTCTAAAAATTTAGCCCAAATCATGGTTGCTACATTCAATAACTTGAATGGTTTAATAAGCGTAGGCGATAATATGTATTCAGCTTATGCGAATTCAGGCGAACCAAGAATTAGCAGCTTAGGCGAAGAAACAAATACCACAGTACAGTCTGGCGCATTAGAACAATCTAATGTTGATTTATCAGAGGAATTTACTAAAATGATCGTTTCTCAAAGAGGATTCCAGGCAAATGCAAGAGTAATCACAACGGCGGATAGCTTACTTCAGGAGATTACTAATTTAATCAGATAAGCCCTATGAGGCAACTCTACCCCCCCGGCTGTCCCGGGGGGATGAGTAAATTAAACACAACTGCGCAATATTAGCCATTCAAACTAACAATCATTCGTTTTAACCCCTTTTTTCTTAAATATTTTCATGGCATTATTCTTGAAAAGTTATAAGTGTTTTTAACTAAGAATAAGAGAATAGATAAATTGGACGAAGAAAAAAATTTAGATCTCCCTGAAGCAAAAACCGATTCTTCATCAGGAAAAGGGTTCAATATTAAAGTAATATTATTTGGATTACCACTTTTCATAATCCAACTCATTGCAGTTTATTTTATTACTGCTAACGTACTTATTCCAAAAATGCAAGGTGCTTCTAATGAAGTCGCCGCAGATACTACTCATGCCGAGGTAACAGAGGAAGCGAGTCATGAAGTAGGCACCGAAGAAATGGGTAAATTCGTTTATGTAATTGACGATCTTATTATAAATCCTGCCGGCACTGATGGAAAAAGATTCCTTCTTTCGTCAATTGGGTTTGATATTAAAACAGAACAAAACCAACAGGAAATAAAAGAAAAAGAGATTCTTGTTAAAGATGCAATAATATCGATATTAAGCAGCAAAAATGTTTTACAGCTTGGAAATTCCCTTTATCGAGATACTCTGAAAACAGAAATATCCGGCAAGGTAAGAGAACTTCTTCCTTCTGTAACTCTAAATACTATTTATTTCAGTAAATATATTTTACAATAATATGGCAGAGATACTTTCGCAACAAGAAATCGATCAGTTGCTGAATAATATTAAAAGCGGCACTGAACAAAAGATTGAGCCAAACAACGAGAAAGAAGCTGTTCTTTTTGATTTTCGTTTACCTAATAGAATCTCTAAGAATCAGCTTAGAGTGATAAGAAGTGTTTGCGAAAACTTTGGTGAGAGCTTTTCTTCTTTTCTTGTAACTAAACTTCAAACGGCAGTTACTATCAATGTAGCTTCAGTTGATCAGATTTATTATTCGGAATATGTCCTATCAGTTTCAAATCCGGCTTGCTTATTCACGTTCGAAATTAAAGATACCGATGTAAAAGGAATTCTTGAGATTAATAACGATTTAGCTTTTCTTTTTGTTGATAAGCTTTTGGGCGGAAGTGGTATGGGTTCAAAACAGGTAAAAGTTATTACGCCCATCGAACAGAAAGTTTTAAGAGTAGTGGTCGATAGAATTATGTATGACCTTAAGAAATCTTGGCAAACTATCGATACAATGGATTTTGTTCTTGAAAGATTTGAACAAGATATCGATTTTGCTCAAATAACTTCTCAGAGCGAATCTGTATTATTAATCTCCTTCGAGTTGATGATCGGGGAGCAATCGTATTTAATAAATTTATGTTTTGCCACTTTTGCCTTTGATAATATACTCGCAAAAATGACATCACAAAAACTCTCTTCGATTAGAGCAACAAAATATTTCGGTATCACTTCAAAAGAAGTTGTAACCAATCATTTAATAGCAACAAAGATTCCGATACAAGTCGAATTTGGCAATAGCTCACTTTCGGTAAATGAATTAATGAGTTTAGAAAAAGGTGATATCATCAGACTCAATACGAAAATTGATGATGATCATAAGATCAGAACCGGAAACCGCCTCTTATTTACAGGCAGATACGGTTCTATGAATAATCATAAAGCAATTAAAATAACAAATAGAATTATAGACGAAAAACAATCACTCTGAGGATAATATGAGCGAACAAGATGAATTATTA
>CALDDL010000331.1 GCA_937936675.1 uncultured bacterium | reverse complement strand
TTTTTTTTATTCTTGATTTGAATTACAGATGGGTATTTTTCTTCTACTAATTCCATACTTCCATCATCAGAAGCATTATCAACAACAATAATTTCCGCATTAATATTTCCGAGAGCTTTATAGATTGAGGAGAGAGAATTTAATAAAAATTCTTTTACGTTGTAATTGACGATTATTATCGATAAATCATACATATAAAATTAGTTTAACCTACCAATTAAACTTCTAAATCTAAGTTTCCATACCATAAAAATTGCTTCATGAACAATTTTTTTAGACATTTTTGATGTACCTTGGAATCGGTCAGTAAAAACAATCGGGAACTCAAATATCTTAAATCCTTTTTTCCAAGAGATATAATTCATTTCAATTTGGAATGAATAGCCGTTGGATTTAATTTTATCTAAATTGATAGAACGAAGTACCTCGCTTCGGAAACATTTGAATCCTCCCGTTCCATCCATTATAGGAAGACCTGTAATAATTCGAGTGTACATATTTGCGAAGTAACTAAGCAGTAAGCGACTTATAGGCCAATTAACAACATTTACACCTTTAATATATCTGCTGCCTATAACAAGATCGTAATCATTTATATATGATAAAAATTTTTGAACGTCATTTGGATTATGAGAATAATCAGCATCCATTTGAACCGCAACGTCATACCCATTAGCTAGCATATATTTATAACCTTCAACATAAGCAGTACCGAGTCCCATTTTACCGGCTCTTTTGATCAAGTGCACACGCGAATCTTTTTCCGAGAATTCTTTTACCCATTTATGTGTTCCATCAGGGGAATTATCGTCAATTACTAAAATGTTCACTTCGGGATATTTTGAAAGAAGAAATGGTACTAATTTTTGAATATTATCAATTTCGTTATATGTCGGGATTAAAATTATTGCTTTCATATTTATTCAAAGTGTCCTTTTCCAAATACAACAACTAACACAGTTCTAAAAATTATTTTTAAGTCCATTCTCAAACTCATATTTTCGATATAAAAAAGATCGAACTGAAGTTTTTTCTTTACGTCTTCTACCGATTCATCATATTTATGTTTCACTTGCGCCCAGCCAGTTACACCGGGTCTTACTTTTAATCTTCTTCTATATAATGGAATTTCCTTTGAAAGCAAATTTACAAAGTGTTCTCTTTCGGGACGAGGTCCCACAAAACTCATTTCACCTTTTAGGATATTAATCATTTGTGGTATTTCATCTATTCTAAATTTTCTGACATAAGCACCGACTCGTGTTATACGAGGATCATTTTTAGTTGACCAAACTGGACCCGTTCCTTTTTCTGCATCAGTAACCATAGAGCGGAATTTGATTATCTTAAATAATTTTCCATTCTGTCCCATTCTCTCTTGTCGATAAAAAACAGGTCCCTTGCTATCTAATTTAATAGCTATTGCAGTAATTAATAATATAGGAGATGTGAAAATTAAAAACAAAATCGATATAACGATATCCATCATTCTTTTTAATTTTTTTTCCCATTCGGGCATAAGTTCAGGCATAATATCCATTAGTGGGAAACCATATATTTGACTAGAACGAGCCTGCCCGCTTAAAATATCATATAAATCGGGAACAATTTTTAGCGCAATATCTCTTCCTTCGCATTTTGATATTACATCGAGAAGAACATCTTCATGATTTCTATCAAGAGCGATAATAATATTCCTAATCGAAAATTGGCTTATGAGAGATTCCAGATTTTCAATACTATCGATTACTTTTACTCCAAGATATTCCTTGCCTATGTTTTCGTTCTTAACTGAAATATATGCTTTAATATCAAGTCCGAGAGCTCGGTGTTCGATTATAGAATTATGAACTTCAAATGCTTTTTCGTTAAACCCGATTATAGCAGCGTTCCTTCTACCAATACCTTTAATTAAAAGATTTCTCTGGACACCGCGAACAATTAATCTGCCAATGCCTACTATAAGAACTAACAACCCCCAATAGTAAAAAATAAAAAAACGAAGTGATGTGGAAACTCCTGTTACATAATCATCATAAAGTATCATGAAAAAGAGTATAAATATTCCAACGAATGATGACTTAAATAATGTGGAGAGTTCATCGAACCTGGAAGCGGCAAACCATGTGCGATACATCCCGACAAAAGTAAATAATAACATCCAGAAAATATATAAGGCGAGCATTGGGAGTAAGAAATCGGGTTTTGAGATTAGATCAAACCATCCCGATTCAACTCTGACAATAAAGAATATTAACCAAGCGAAATTAATTGCAAAAAAATCGCTCGTTAACACCATAAATTTTTCAATCTTTTTATTCAAACCTTACCCGAAATAATTAACTAATAAATTTAATAAACAAAACAATCTATTGCCTTAACTATATTTCATTTTATCTTTCAGTTGATTCCCAAATGACAGAATGTTTCTTTTGCATAAACTTAATAAATCCCTGCAATATTGCAATATTAGCTACAATGAAAAAATAAGGCAACGAGAAAAATGGAATTCTTATTTTCTCCAAAGCTAAAAGATATCCGGCAATTCCAGCAAGATAAAAGACTATTTGAAAAAGGAACATAAGCTGAACAAATAAACTAAATTGCGAAACAATTAGTGACAATAGGAATATTGAAATCAATAAAAATGGAAGTATCCATCTGGTTACTTTATGTGAGAAAAAAGCATAAGAAAGAAGAAAATTCTTTCCGTTAAGCAAAGATTTATGGAAAACAAGAGTCTCAAAATTAGTAGCCGAAAATCTGACTTTCCTATTAAATTCCTGTCTAACATCTTTTCCGATATTTTCGTAAGCAATCGAATTTTCGCTGTATGTAAATTTATATCCTTGTGCTACTACTGAAAGCGAAATGAATAGATCATCGGTTACCGCATTCTTAAGTGGTATCTCTATAAATAATTCTTTTCTAATTGCAAATATTCCGCCATTAGCAGAAATTTGTATGCCGAGCTTTCCTTCAGCTTTTTTTATAAAAGTTTCATAAGCCCAGTAATTAGTTTCTTCGACGCTTCCTTTTCTTACATCGTCAATATCCGTTAAAATAAGCCTTCCGCAAACTCCTCCCACGCTTCTATCTTGAAAATCATGTATAATATTTTTTAATACATCTCTCTTAAAATGTGTATTAGCATCAGAGAATAAAAGTATTTCTCCATTTACACTTTTAATTAATTCATTGAGAATGCCGGCTTTGCCCATTCTTTTTTCAGAAAGGAATACTTTTAGCCAAGGGTATTGATGAGAATATTCTTGCAGTATGGTATTAGTATTATCGGTGGAACAATCAGAACCAATAAAAAGCTCCACTTTATCAAAATCATAATCCATTTCGGCAATATTCTTTATTCTTTCTGCAATAACTTTTTCTTCATTATATGCCGCTATCAATATTGAAATCCTAGGATAATATTTGGGGGATCGATTTGTGCCCGATTTAAATAGGCTTAAGAGATAAATAATTATCGGATAGAAGATGAACGAATTAAGTATCAGAAAGATGCAAAGATATAATAATATTTCAAGAAATAATTTCAATTTAGTTTTTATTTATAATTGATAGATAAATGTTTTCAAATTTTTCGGCAGTTTTTTCAGCCGTATAGTTTTGTTTTATAAATTCACGTCCGTTTATTCTTAATTTTTCATCATCAAAATCACCGTTAAAATAATTCAATATAGCATCGGCAAATTTTTTGGGTTCATCTTCAATTAGCAATTGATGATTTTTTTGTACCGGTATCCCTTCGGCACCAATAGATGTCGTTATAATATTTTCACCTGCAGCAAGCAATTCCAAAATTTTTACTCTTATTCCGCTCCCGATCCGAAGAGGTACGATTGCCAGCGATTTATTTAATACACTTCCCCAAATATCATCAATAAAACCTTCGATAATAATATTATCTTTTACAGAATTAGGGATAATTAGTTTCTTCCTATCTCCTCCGCCATATAAATAAAATTTTACATCACTGTTACTTTCTACAACTAGAGGAAATATTGAATTAATAAACCAGTTCACTCCATCTAAATTTGGATACCAATCCAAGGAACCTATTGCTGCAAGTGAATTCGGTTCAACTTCATTCTTTGATAAGTTAAACAATTCTTCTTCAATTCCAATTGGTATTGAAAAAAGATTTGCATTAGGATTAAGTTCTGAAAGCTGTTCTTTATCAATTTCACTTATCATTACACAAGCATCGTACTTCCCACAGATTTCCGGCTCGTACTTCTTCATCTTTTTATATTGCAAATATGAATAAAATTTTATCAACGGATTTGATTGCCTTTCATAAAATCTTTTCATGATATTCAATTCTAAATTTTCTTCTCTTAGAACAGTTCTAGAATCAGAATATTTATTTACAATTTCAATTACCCACGCGAGGTGAGCATTTATTACATGCACAATATCATATTCATTATTACTAAATAGTTCAATTAGTTTTTCTTCTAATTCTTTGGTTCGATACTTAGAAAAATTATAAGGAACTTTTTGAAAAACATTAGCCAAAGCTCCGCTTATTGTATTTTCGGTGCTTGATTCGACCGGAATTAGTCTGCAATATTTTTCTAATTCACCGATTATTTCCGTATCATTTATTCCGTGAGAATAAGCCAGAAGATCAATTTGGTGTCCCCGAATTGCTAAATATTTAAGAACGCTAAAAATAGATTTTTTATGTCCATCATCCGGCGGATACGGAAGCTTAGGAGATATTTGTAATATCTTCATATTATCTTAAACTCATTCTTAGGATAATAAAACATTTGCTTAAAAAAGTAATAGCCCTTTGTTAGAATATTTTTATTTAATGAAATTATTCCTGCAAAAGAAAAAATAATTCCTCGAATAAATAATCCGAAAAAATGAACAATAATTACTGTCACAAAACTTAAGCCAGAAAAATGTTTCTGATAATATTTAATTTTTCCAATAGATTGATTTTTGTAATTAAACCAAGGAATAGATTTAGTGGCAGCCCCACCATGATGGATTACCGATGCACTCGGATAAAACCAAATTTTTCCTCCACTTTTTTTGAAGCGATAACATAAATCAGTCTCTTCAGAATAAAAAAAGAATCGTGAATCAAAACCATTAAGTTCATTTATATCTTCTGTTCTACATAGGATTAATGCACCTTTAAGTACATCTGTTTCAAATGCCTTAGGTGTATCTATATAATTTTGATAATATTTATTAAACAATTTCAACTTCGGAAATATTTTATATAAGAAGAAATTTTCTGTAATTCCATTCCATAAAGATGGAAACTCAACTATAGATTCCTGCCTACTTCCATCACTATTTAATAATCTAGGAGCCACAAAACATTTACCTCCGCATTTCTCTAATAATTCTATTAATGGGATAAGAATATTTTCCTTAAATTCGATATCATTATTTAGAATTAGAACGTAATCCCCAGATGCAATATTAATGGCTTGATTATTAGCATAAGCAAAGCCTTTATTGATCTCATTCTTTATTAAAATAACATTTTCATATTTATCTGTAATTATTTTTGGATCACCAATCGTAGAAGCATTATCTACAACAATAATTTCCAAGTCCAATTCTGTATGATATTTATTAATAGAATCAAGACATTTATCAAGAAGCTCAAAACAGTTAAAATTTACTATTATGCAAGAAACTTTTACCTTTTTAATAATTGCATCCACTTTTCACCATTAATTAATCTAAGGATTACTCTTAATTCTACATTATCAAAATATCGCAAAAATTTTAGCGATAGGAGAATCATAATAGATGAAAGTATGAGATATGGAATTAATGGAAGATACGATAAAAGGAAAACTACAATAGCAATTACGAAAGTCCAAATAAAGAATTCTTTATTTATAAAATTAAGCGAAAAATTATATTTGCTAAGAACATAAAGCATAAAAACAAATCCAATAAACCCGGCAATTAGTTTTGAGAACCCGACACCCGTAGCAGAATAATCGGGGATCCATAAAAGATTTAGAGCAGTATTAGCAACTACAAGAATTATTGAATAGATAAGATTCCAGAACTGCCTGCTATGTGCCGTTAATAAATCTAAAGTGAAAAAATTAAAGAACATAAAAACTTGCGACCAGAAAATTGCATACGTAGGGATAGCGGCTTCTAAATATTTATCTCCAAATACAAGTGTAATAATTGAATGCGACTTAAAAGAGATAATTATCGCTAATCCAAATGATATTAGAAATAAAACTTTATATACTAAAGAGTTAATTTCATCGGTACGTTTTTTATCGCTAAGATTTTTGACTAAGAATGGAAAGACCGTAGTTACGATTATTGTAGGTATAATATTTAAAGGCATACTAAGGCGCGTGGCGGCAGCATAAATTCCCGCCGCATATTCACCCTTCATCCAAGTTAGTAATACAATATCAAATTGCTGATAAACAATAACAAGAAGAATAAAACCCGCTAATGGAGATGCTTCTTTTAATAGCCAAGCTGCTTTTTCTAAATTAAATCCGATCTTATAATTAAATTTTTGGTAAAGAAACACATATTGGATTATAAATCCGGGGATAGTAGAAAAGACATAAGAAAAAACGAAATAATAAATTCCGCCTTTGAATACCGGCATGAGAATAACAGCTATTAAAAATAATACGTTATCTAAAATTGTCAATGTCATCGGGTAATGCATTTTTAGATTTACTTTGAAAGGTGTAGCAAGAAGCTCTCTAAAATTTGCCATTCGAGTGGAAAGAATTATACTTACAAAAAGTGTGTTTGAAATAACAAATTCTTGGATGGTATAATTAAGAAAATAGGCGAAGAGATTGAATACCAAAATAACCGAGGCGAATAAGAGCAGTCTAATAGTAATTGCACTATTTAGCAGTCCAAATGAAGAATTATCTTTAGATGATTCTCTGAAAATAATTGGACCGAGTCCGAAATCGATTATCTTTGAAAGGATTCCTACAATAGCCACCAATCCACCGAAGACTCCGAAATCGTGAACACTCATATACCTCGCCGCTAGAACGAATGCAGCGAAATTTAGAACTAACGAAATTCCTTGCCCAAACGATAAGGAAAAAATATTTTTAGTTATTTTTTCGATTCTACTAAATCCTTATATACTTTTATGTACGAATCGACCATTCCATCTA
>CALDDL010000330.1 GCA_937936675.1 uncultured bacterium | reverse complement strand
ATATTTCCTTCGCATCTTGCATGCATCCAGAGCCATTCCTCGCCGAGTAAATGTCCCGTGAAAAGAACATTATTTGATTCGCACCAATTTCTGATCTGTTTGTAATATGAATCTGTATATTGCTCGGTTAATGTCCGCCAGAAATCATAACGAATTTTCGCCGTGTCTTTTCCCATATCAAGGAAGAGTGCTGCTAAATATGGCTTTAGGTCATATCCTCTCTTCTCTCTAAATATTTTGAACATTTGCTTTGTCCAAGGGATAATCTGATTAGCCATTCCCACATGATAATAGTGCATTGCCGGTTCATCGGTATAAAATCCTGGTACTATCGTTCCAAAATCTTTCCCGACTGCTTTTTTATATTTCTCGTGTGTCTCTTCTAAAAATTTTGCAGTCGAATCGGGATTAAGAGCATCAATATAATAATCGATCTCTTTTTCCAAGAAATAAAGTAAACGCCAATTACCTTCGGGCGCTTCCCACGGAATTACAGCATTGAAAGATAAATTAGGTGTTAAGTCTAATAATTTTTCGATTGAACCTTTGTACTCATCCTCCGAACATGCAAAAGCTGCAATAGGTTTTGAGTCTCCGGTATTAACGTAACGGTCATCGGTCGCTTCCAAGAATGTAAAAATCGGTCCCGGAACAGGTAGAGCAACCATCTCTAAATATTTCTGACGAAGTTCCGGATTCTCTTTCGGCACTTTTCTATATGCGGTACCGCTGGGCCAATTCATTTCGTCATATACCCATACGTCTATTCCAATCTCTTTGGCTTTTTCTACTGCAAATTTTGTTCTCTTAAACCAAGTATCTGAAAGATAACCGATCGATTCTCCGAATCTGCCATGAATAAATAATCCCGGAATACCTTTATCATGATATTCCTTCATCTGCCATTCCATCTCCTTCTCATCCATTTCACCGTTCCAAAACCAAAACGGTAAAATTCCCAATTCCTTAGGAGGCATCTTAAAGTTTTCTTTTGTAAGTGTTTCTCCATCCACTAATTTTTTTGAAAAAGCCATTATATCTCCAAAAATATTTTACTGTTTATAATCCAAATGATAATGAAAAGCGATGCGGTGAATCTAAATAATCCATATTCACATACGAATAATCTAGTTTAACATTCACACCCGAAAAGTGTGTATTAAAGCCGACACCCACCGAGAAGTTACCTTCATCATAATTAAATCTATAACCGCCTCGAAGGGCAAACTGATCTAAGAATACATATTCACCTCCGATATGAACTCTCTCGGAATAATCGTTCGAGTGAATTGCATCCACATTTAAAGTAAGTCGATGAGTATTCCAATCCCCTCCTAAGAAAAGGTCTTTTCCGCCGAGAAGATCGATCGATGCACCGATTCTATATAGAAGCGGTATTTCAAAGGATTGACGAGTTTCATCTCCGGAATACATCCAGCGAGCTTGAGAAGAAAAATTCTGTGCACTCATCGCTATTCTTATTCCTTTCCATCCCGTTTCATAATAACTGCCCACATCGAATGCCCATATACTCGAATAGTATTTATGTAAGTCTTCTCTTATATAATGAGCACTTACGCCTATCGAAAGTTTATCGGTAAATTGGCGTGCATACGAGAATCCAAGAGACATATCCTTTCCGGTGAATGTATTTCCTGTACGGGTATCCATACCTCCGGTTGGGCTTGTTACGAATGCCTCTTCTAGATCGCCATAATTCAGAATTGTATAATTTACACCTACTACTCCGAAGCTGCCGAGATTAACTGCGGCGGCGGCGGACATAAGATTAAGGTCGGCAAACCATTTTGTATAATGTACTGCCGCTTCCTGTCCTTGGACTTTTGTCAGACCTGCGGGATTCCAGAACATTGCATTAACGTTATTGAGATTAGCTATCGATGCTTCTCCCATTGCCGTCTCCCTTGCGCCGATACCTATCTTTACAAATTGCATTGAAGTTCTGCCGACTTTCTTAAACTGTCCTTGAGTAGTGCCGGCTAACCCAATTATGATTGCTATAAATAATAACTTTTTCAATTTACCTCCGGGTAAAAACTTTTTATCTTATTTTTTCACACTATCTGATAATCATAAACTTGCCGGTATCTCTTTGACCAATTGTTCCGTCGGTCTCCGATTCTATAACAAATATATAAAGCCCCGGCGCTACTAATAGACCCGAATCCGATTGCTGATCCCAAGCCACACTTCCGGCTAAATTTCCTCTTTCATCCGGACCGTGATTTAAGGTCTTCACCAATTCACCGGCTACATTAAATATCAATATCTTTGCTTTTTCCGGCAGATTTCTGAATTCTATTTTTCTTGGATTTGGCTCGCCGAAACTATGATTTGCATCACCTTCGATATAAGGATTAGGAACTACAAATACATCCCAGCCTATCTTTGAAAGATCGATCGGTCCCGGTTTCGCAGAAGTTAATTCAGTCCTGTTTATATCGGCACTTCTTAATTCCGGAAGTTTATTCACCAAAGTCCCATTGGAAGATGTCCACGGTTTCGGTACTAAATTATACGCTTCTACATAATAATAGAACTCAAATCCGAACTGTAAATTCTTATCTAAGAATTCATATCTTTCGGCTTCTGCATTCCAATATTTATGAAATTCACCTTTTGGAATATCCGCAATCATATCCCATATACCTCTTTCATCCGAACCTCTATAAACGCGGTATCCACTTAGATCATTTGCACCATCAAAGAAAACTTTATTAGCACCGTCCATAATTTTTGCTTCTTCGGCTAATTTATCCCATTGAATAGCAATAACTGCAGTATCTGAACCTTTAGATGCATTAGCTGCTCGTACGTTTGGAGCCGGCGGAGCTTCCGGTACATCTGCAAAAATTTCTTTTCCATTTACTTTTGAGCCATAGCCCCATTTCACCGCATTTCGAGCTGCCTGCGCATTTCTTATAATTGCGGCTATCGAACTATCGGGGAATGTTCTATTCGGATCACCCATTGCCACCTGCTTCAGATCAAGCTGTCCGGCAACTTCCGCTACCATTAACCGAACCGAATCTCCGGGTGCTAATTTATACGGTCCGAATGATGATGTGTACCATGCATATAAAGTACCGTCGTTTGGTCTTTGATATTCATGCTTTGCAAAATCATAGAAGAACGGCGGCTTGAATTTTCCGAATCCGAAATACTCATTAAAATCTAGGTCTTTACCTTTGAAATTATCTCCCTGATCATTATAGATTGAGAAATAAGCCGGGTCTGCATCAAATGGATCTGATGATGCACCCGGGAATGGTGTACGATATAAGAATACAAATCCAAAACATGCAGGGTCTTGAAGTTCAGGTAACCATTCCGGTTTTAATTTTAATATATCCTGCCAATTATTCTTCTTTGCATATAAATCCCACGGCACCGGCTCCCTTCCGCCATTATAATCACGGCTAAAGAAGAGTAATCCTTTTCCATCGCCTGCGTTTCTATTTTCAAATTGATATACATCGGAACCCGGTTTTCCGCCATAACCGCCGAATCCTCCCGCCGGTCCCGCTGATGATATAAATGAATTCGGATCATAGTGGAAATTCAATATTCCTTTTGTCGATACCGAAATACCTGTATGGAATACGAACCATACTTCATCTAATGTTTGTTCATACTTCATTGTTTTATTTAATGAAGTTATTACCATATCACCTGTGTTTTTGAAAATATAGTCGTATATAATAAAATCACTATATCCGGGTACGCTCCAAACCATTGAACGCTGTTTTACGGTGATACCGGTAACTGTCGGACGTTCGTTATAAAACATCTCTTCGGGTAAGAGTGGATTAAAGCCCGCTTTCTCGGGGAAGTTTTGAACTCCTTCCCACGGATTATAATTCTGTATCGTTCCATAATCTGTTGGAGTCAGCGATGCATGATACATCAAAAAATCTTTATCCTTTGGACTAAAATCCGGTGGCTCTAATGATTTTGGATTTTTTGCGATGATCCAGGGACCGCTTCTGAAATTATGAAAATTTGCATTCGTTACCTTATCGGGCGAATTTGCTAATTGTTCATCATTCGGGAAGTAATAACCCTTGAATCCCGGATAAAATCCCAGTCCCGTTACCTCCATGTAATCCCACGCTCCGGCACTTCCGATTAATCCGTTGGATATTAATGTTTCCCAAAGCTTTCCTCTTGTATGAGTTACTACATCTCTTTGTGCCGAGATATCTACCGTTAGCAAACCCAATATCAATAAGACGATTGAGAACTTAATTTTCGTTGTTAGAATAAACTTTTTCATAAATAGTACTCTTATTTTTTAAATAACTTTTTAGAATCCAATTGCAAATCCGAATACAAAAGCACGAGGCATATTTCTATACATCCATACATCAGGGAATGCTCCGCCATTTGGTGTAAGTTCGGGATAGATTGCAAAATTGGAATTTACATAAGCAACTCTATCCTCGGCTGATGCAGTCGATGAGTTTACTACCTGTAAATTATTCCATTTATCATTAAATGCGTTTCTTACTTCTATAAATGCTGCTAAACTGAATCCGCCTACTTTAAATTCTTTTCTGATTCTTATATCCGCATTCTTATCTGCCATTCTTATATAAGTCTTTCCGCCTTCGGTAAAGTTATCAGATATAATCTGTTTGTGTGGGAAATAGATCTGATAATCCACAGCGAACTGCATATCGGCAAATACACTATAAAGGAAATCAAAATTTGTGGGCACTGCAAAAACGACACCGAATTTCAAACGTGCCGGATCATATAGAATATAATCACCCGTAAAATCCGTTACACGGCTTTCGATTCCTGATTTAGGTGAAGCCAGTACGTCCGGATCTCCCGATCTTCCTGTAATTCCCGTACTCCAAGAGAAATTAAGATAACCGCCCCAGATTCCCGAAAGTGGTTTTCTTATTGCTACTTCCAAACCTTTTGCATCTGCATAATTAGAGTTACCCGTTGTAAGGTAAGATGTACCGTCATCCATAAATACTCTTACGGTTCTGATGGTATTTGTAATATCTTTATAAAATGCTGTAATGGTTGTAACCATACCGCCCAAATTATGCTCGATACCAAGCTCGTAAGAAACCGTTTTACGTGGTTTCAATAAACGATTACCAAGATTGTATGGTACCGGCTGCCCTTCCGAATTAGTAAGTAAATAAGTATTCAAGATACCCGAAACGCTCTGTCCTGAAATATCGGCTCCCGTACCTTCTCCATAATCACCAAATCCGGCTCTCTGGAAAAAATGTCCGTAGGAAAAGTGAAGTACCGTCTTATCTGAAATAGGATGAGAAATACCAATTCTTGGTGAAAGCTGTCCGAATAATTTCGTTTTCTCAGTTAATGCTTTGGGTTCTCTCTTTTCGTTATAAGCTGCTATTATATCAAATGGATCGTATAAATTTTTGTAAACAAAATCGTTTGGATTATAGAAATCGTATCTTAATCCGATATTCATTATCAACCCTTCAAACTCTAGTTTATTCTGAATATAGAAATCTCCTTCATAAGGATTATATACTTTCTCTTCGATTACGTTAAAAGCTTTAGCTTCCTGATAACGATTAAGATTATAATAAGTAAAATCGAATCCGCTTTTTATTTGCCATTCTTTTCTTATCTGACTTGTAAAATCACCTGCGAATGTAAAATCGGTATTCTTATCCGTTCCTCTATAAAAATATCCGGTAGTGTGGAGACCGATTATATTATTATATCCTCCGGGTATCGGTGAACCTTGAGCATCCACTGCTCTTAATCTATCATATTCCGGTGTTCCGGTTTCCCATCCTGCTTCATCACCCGGGAATGTTCCTTGACTTCTGAATCTATATACTCTGCTAAATTGCAATTCATAAAATGTGTATTGACTAAGTACGTGTGTTAGTTTTATCGTCTGTCCGTCAGTACTATTCTTTGGATATCCTTCATAATCATACAGTGCATATTTATTTTCAAAACCATTTTCAAAAGCTAAATATTCCATTCCGTGACTTGTTTTAGAACCGCTATAAAATCCCGAAGCCATTAGTTTATAATCTTGTGATAATCTATAGGTAAGTTTCAAAGTTCCGTCATACCAATAACCTCTATCTAAATAACTGTTTCCCGATACCGGCGGTGCGGTTCTGAACTTTCCCGAGAAGAAGAAATATAGATCATTCTGGATTATCGGTCCGCCAAGAGACATCTCGGTTTGGTAGGTATTCTGTTCCGTATAATCTGTCAATGGTTGATGAGTCTTCATATAGTCGTCATAAGCTTGTTCGGGAGTCCAGATAGAATTAGGATTATTTCCGGAAACACCATTAGGGTCTATCCATTGATTCGGATTATCAATCCACCATTGCAAATGCCTAGCGTGAGTATTCTCCCAGTAACGATTAGTTGAATAATCATATAACGGAGTGCCCCAATGTTTTAATCCCGAAGGAGTAAATCTAAACTCTGCAAATCCATCAACCTTATTACCGCCTTCTTTTGTAACGATATTAAATACACCCGATTGGGCTTCGCCATACTCGGCGTTAAATCCACCTGTTATAATCTCAAGTTCCTGAATAGAACTCAAATTTATATTTGTATATGGCTGGAAATCAAGAGGGTTACGTGCCCTAATACCATCGATCATAAATGCTACTTGATCAAGCGATCCGCGTCTTACGGTTAGCTGTCCCGAATTATCAACGTCAATACCGGGAAGTGTAGATAAGATATTCGTTAGACTTGTTGTAGGGCGCGCTTGAATTTCATTTGCCGATACAAAGTGCCTCGTAGAAGTTAAATCCTTCTCTATGAGAGGACGCTCGGCTACAACTATAATACTTTCCCCGATATCCAAAACCGTTTCTTCCATTTCAAAATCTAATGTAGTAGTATGATTAATACTTATAACTACACCGGTTTTAGTAATATTTTTGAAACCAACCATGGAGGCTTTGATATCATAAGTGCCCGGAGGAATATTTAATATTACGTAATCTCCTTCAATATCGGTTGCGGCTCCCTGATTAATTCCCAATATTACAATGTTGACACCTATCAAAGGCTCGTTATTTGTTTTATCTATTATCTTTCCGACAAGTTTACCCCCCGCTGCATTTATCGTAGATGCGGTTATCATTAAGATGAATAAATAATTGATAAAACTTCTAAACCAATTTTTCGTTTTCATATTGAAATCCATACTCTTTATAATTTTGTACTACTATTCAAATACAATTACTGATTTTACAAATCCTTTCGGTTTATCTTTTGCTACCTTAAATGCTTCTTCTATTTCCGTGAGTTTAAATTTATGTGTAATCAACGGCTTCATATTTATTTTATTTTCATTCATTAATTTCATTCCGATTCTCGAACCCAATAATATTGTATCGAGATTTCTGAAGTGAGCATTGATAATATCAAATGCCATCCAGTTCCAATATCCTAAATCTTTTATTTTTCTTTCACCCGGATGATATCCGAATATTACTAACTTGCCTTCCATTCTTAATATATCCGCTGCAAGATCAAGAGTGGACTGAACACCTCCGATTTCAAAACTTACATCCACTCCTTTACCTTCGGTCAAATCATTTATAATTTTTTTATAATCTTCTTTCATCGGATTAATAACTACATCCGCACCTAATTCCTTTGCCAATTCTAACATTTCATCTCTTATATCAAGAGCAATTACTTTACTCGCACCGGTAAGTTTTATCTGCTGCAAAAGAATCAATCCCATAAATCCGGTTCCTGCTAAAGCAACGGTATCCCCAAGCTGAATATTCGCTTTCATAACACCATTAGTTGTGCAAGCCACCGGTTCCAATATTGCCAAGTCATAAGGAAGCTCTTCGGACATCTTAAATAATCTGCTCTCTTTCACTGCTAATTCTTCTGCATATCCTTTACCGTCCACCCATGAAGCAGCTCTATCGCCAACTTTGAATTTCGTTACCGCACTACCTACCGCAATTATTTCACCTGCGGTTTCATGCCCGATAAAACGCGGATACTCTAAACCATTTATGTTCTCATTCCATTGATGAATCTCTGAATGACATACTCCGCATGATTTTACTCTAAGTAAACATTCATCTTCCTTGAGAGTAGGAGTAGGTAATTCTTCAATTCTAAAATCATGTGCTCCATGTAATATTGCTGCCCGCATAAAAAATCTCCATCTAAAATATTTTATTAATATAGCCCCGAAATTCTTCGGGGCTATTAAATACTATATTACTTTAAGAATACCATCTTCTTTGTTATCATCTGTCCTTCCATCTCTAAGCTATAGAAATAGATTCCCGATGATAAATTTGCTGCGTTCCATGTAACTAAATGAGTACCCGAGGATAACATCTGATTGTTAAATAATGTTGTAACTAATTGACCAAGAGCATTATAAACACGCATTGTTACAGGTGCTGCTTTTTGTACGTTAAATCTGATTGTAGTACTTGGATTAAATGGATTCGGATAGTTCTGATCCAATGTAAAGCTTACAGGTAAGCTGCTATCGCCGCCAAATTCTACGCCTGTTCCGATTTTATCTACAAAATGAAGAACAGCATGTGCATCGGTTGTAACTAATAAAGATACACCCGGATCATAGTAACCTGCATAAGTGCCGAGTACATCACCATACGGAGGAATTGCATAAGGATCATCCGGTACGTTTGGCTGCCATGTATAGTATGCATAAGCATCACCATATTCTTCATTAGATTGTCTTGAACCGGTTGAACCGCCAAGATTAAATCCAACTGAAGATTGCATTGCAACTGCTTGATTGAATATCGCTAGCTCTATATCCCATTTACCGGTAGTGGTATCAATCTGAACAGCCATACGTGTATATTTAGCTGCATCAAATTTATCATGTGTCCATGTTGTATCACCATCATATTGTCTATAACCTTCAGGAATATAAACAGTATCGCCGCCATTTAATGATATTTGATCGCCAAGAATAATGTAGTATAATGGACCATTTGGAGCAGTAAATACGTTTCCATTCCATCTTCCTGCATCATCATAATCTAGACCTAATCTATTTGTAATACTTACAAATAATTGATCGCCGGTCCATTTACCATTCCAGAATAAATTGGTAGAATCATTTACCATTTCATCTATATGAATGAAAGCATAAAGAGTATCCTGTGCCCATAATAGGCGAGCATACAATTCATCATAATCAGGTTCTGCTAATTCTTCACGATAATATTTGTTTGTGAAAATATTATAACCTTCGTTTGTAATTAGATTTACTTTTGCTGCTTTATCCCAAGCTGCTTCATTCATTTTACCGTCAAATGTGATTTCTGCAGGATCAACTTGAGGAACTTGAAGTTCTTGACGGACGAATACTTCATTTTTGCCTTCAAATTCAAGAACAGCAAAACAAGCTGGTGTTACTAATAATGATACGCCCGGATCATAATAACCGGCTATCTTTCCGAGTTCATCGCCAATCGGTGGAATTGCATAAGGATCATCTTTTACGTTTGGCTGCCAGCAGAAATATCCATAAGCATCACCGAATTCTTCGTGTGATTGTCTTGAGCCGGTAGAACCACCAAGATTAAATCCTAACTGTCCTTGAGCTTTTACTGCGGGATTATAAAATGCAAGTTCAATATTCCATAAACCTGTTGTTGTATCTATTACTGTTGCCATTCTGGCATATTTATATGCATCAAATGTATTTTTTGTATATAAAGTATCGCCATCTTTTCCTCTGTAACCTTCAGGAACTGATACAGTATCACCGCCATTTAAACTAAGTTTATCACCTAAGATTAAATAGTATAAAGGACCATCAGGAGCAGTAAATACGTTACCATTCCATCTTCCGTCCCATTCATAATCTAAACCGAGTTTATTAGATAAACCTACAAATAATTGATCACCTGTCCATTTTCCATCCCAGAATAGGTTTGTAGAATCATTGACGATTTCATCAATGTGAATAAAAACATAGAGGGTATCTTCTGTATAAAGAAGACGTGCGTATAATTCATCATAATCGGGTTCTGTTAAGTCTTCACGATAATATTTATTTGTGAAGATTTCGTACCCGGTATTTGTAATTAGATTAGCTTGACCGGCATTCTGCCATGCAGCTTCATCCATTTTACCATCTAAGACTATCTCGCCCGCTTGTACTTTAGGAACTTTTACTACTTTCCTTTCATATTGAATCTGTGCCAACGTAATTGTTGACAGCGAAATAAGTATTGCCCAGATTAAGAAAATGTTACTTTTTCTCATGTTGCCTCCGAGAAGTTGTTTGTGATTTGTTGATTTATGTTCCATTGCTTGTGTCCCAATTCTTCTTTTATATTATTTATAAATTGAATCTGAAAGTTAATGTCGGTATTAATCCGTCTAAATTATATACGCCGTTATGTATCGGATATGACCCATTTTTCACTTCTTCTTCTATTCCTTTATAATATGCTACGCTCAGACTTACCGACATCTCTTCGTCAAAATAAGTAAGACCGGCAGAGATTTGATTAAATGCCACCTGCGGATTTAACAGACTAAATGTTTTTTCCTGATTAGGAGAGCTGACATATTTATATCCGAAATAGATATTTAAGTCCGGTGCTGCCATATATTCTAATCCAAATCCGGCTTCAAATGAATTTTTGTATTCTAATGGTTGGCTGCCTAAAGTAAATCCAGTTAATGAGTCCGAATTCATTGCATTTGCCTGCCATACACTATTTTCAAATTCGTACTTAATCTCTTTATCTAAACTTCCGTATAAATTATATTTTAAATCTACGTTTAGAATTAAATCACTCGAGAGATTATAAACTCCTCCGAAACCTATTCTCCACGGGGTTTGATAGGTACTGCTTACATTCGTAAATGTTGCCGCCGAATCAGTTACCGCAAATAGATTTGTTTTTGCCTCTCCGGTTAAGTCCTGAGATGTTCCGCTTAATACTGTTAATCCTAATCTCAGGTCTTCATTTACCTGATACATAAATCCGAGATTAATATTAAACGACCATGCATCTCCATTGATATCGGTTTGATAAACCGGCAGACCTACATTGTTTTTCCATTTGTTATTACCTAAAGCAAAGGATGTCTTTACAGTATTGCGAAATACATTGACCGCAAGTCCTACCGAAAAATCACCGCTCTTATAAGCAATAGCTGGAGAGATCATTTCCATAAACGATTGATTAAACATATCAGTGCCGATAGTAATTAATGTAGCATCTCTTTTACTTAGCACTATATATGGCCAAGAAGTTCTATAATCATAGAATGCTTCTATTCCTATCGCAGCAGTCAAACCTTCCGAGATATTATAATATCCGCCGATTCCCCCATTAAGATCATCTTCCCTAAGTGAATTGAATAAACCTTTTATATCACCTTCAAATTTATTCTGTTCACTCCTAAGGAAAGCAGATACTTCCACTGCCTGCCCTCTAAGAGAAGCCAATCCAGCCGGATTATAATAAATATTTGATACTCCATCGATTCCTGCAAAATATAATCCATTCAAAGCACTCGACTTTGCACCAAATAAACTTGTTCTATTTACTCCACCTGCTTGAAGTGCTGTGGTGAATAATAGAATCAGTAAAAATGATTTAATGGTATTAAAGAAAATTTTCATCATAAACTCCGCTTTTCGCTTTTTAAAATCACATTACCTTGAATGTTACATAAGCATAATAATTAGTTACTCTGGTTCTTCCTTTTCCATCCCAATTCTCATTCGCAATCCAGAGATAATAGTTGTTGCCTCTTTGTAAACCTTCAGCCGGCATTTCATAAAATGTTTTTACGCCATCGAACTTAGCCCCGGGATGAACCGGTGCAGAAATAACGTTCTTCTTACCATATACGTTACCTTCGGATGTCGTCTGCTCCGACCATGCTTCCCACAGAACTTCGGTAGCTATATATTGCTGTCCGTTTGTAATACCGATTGCAGAAATTTTTGTATCGGTTACACCGGACTGCGAGATTGTCCATCTGATTATCGGTCCTAATGTATCCACCGGATTTGTAATCTCAATCTGACCCAATCTTCCGAATGTTGATACACTTGTAATATTGATGAACCTGTCAATTCTCTGTGTGGCGACTGTAAATATTTCACTAGATAATCTTACTGTATCGCCATCGACTGCAATCATATCTTTTTGAGTTGATGGAGCGGCAACAAGTATCTTTCCTTTATACTTAGATATCTGTTCCCACATATAATCTTTGACTACCCAATAAGTATAAGTGTTATCCTCATTCAATTGCGATTTCGCTTTCCCGTTCACCTCGCCAATTATATTCTGAGCTCCCGAGGGAACAGCTCCAAATTGAAGCGGGTATTTTAGATCATTACCGTTTGATTTGATTAACCATACAATTGAAGTGTCAAGTATTGCATTCTCACCAATATTGGCACCTATAACCGAGGCATATCCGCCAAGCCAAGTGATCTTAGGCATAAATGTGCCTTCTTCCACTTTTACAGTCGATAACTTAGGAGAACCCGTATAAGGTGCTAATCCATTATCGTTTTCGCTGCATGAAACAAATGTAAAAATCAGTACGCTTAGCATAATTAATGCTGATATTTTTACTCTTTCTTTTTTGATGTTTAACATATCATTACATCCCTTATTTGTTTGCTAAAGACGAGATACTAACTCTCTCCAGCTTATATTATAAATTTCTCCCTCTTTATTTGAATGGAGCAATGAATATCTTCCGTTACTATTCAAATCTCCAAACACATAAAAGAGTTCTCTATTTCCTCTGTAATACCAAATTTCGTAAGGACGCGAATCCATATCCATATTGTGATAATCGATTTCGTCCGGCTTTCCGTTTTGAATAAAAATTCTCCCCCGCTCGGTAGTCCATCCTTCGGTTTTTCCCCAACTGAATTTTTGATTGGCATAATGAAAACGTTCCAACAGACTTTGTAAGTATTCGTTCTCTTCGGTCGTGGGATCGGGATCCAAATTTTTGAAAAAGTTCAAAATGAAATTTGCTTTATTAAAGCTATTTAATTTCTTGTATTGAGATAATTGATACGGCTCGGCAATGTAATCCAATAGTTTTTCCATCATATCGGAATCTTCTTTCGATAGCATCGGAGTCTTTGCAAAGTAATCCAATTGAAGAATTTCAAAATTTCTTTTTACCGAGGTTAATTTTCCGTCAACTGATTTCGCACTTATAGTAAATGTATATACCCCCGAAGGAAGCTTTGAAACATTAATCCCTTGAATATATCCCTTACTCTTTTCTTTGATTTCCACAACCGAATTCAATTCTTTAGCAATAACACCGGCTTCATCGGTTACACTAAAATTAAAAGCTACCGAATCATTAAGCGTAGAACTATATAGTTCATAATAGAAATATAAAATCGGGTTTAAGAGTCCATATCTTCTTGCAGGATTTGGAATCTTTTCACTTCCGGAATCTGATTCTTTTGTACCGTTGATAAATTGTATTTCGCTTAGTTCAATTGAATCAGATGCGAAATCTTTTATCTCAATAGTAGAATTAATTTTGCCTGTTTTGCGCGATTCAAGGTCTTTTATTTCGATTTTTATTTTGTAGTTACCTGCGGAGGTAAGTTCGCCCCATTTATCATAAACTACTAATGATTTTACTTCATTTACCGAATCAAATTGAGCGACAGTCTCCCACGATTTCGTATTTACTCTATTATCGTTTAAATCAGTCAATTCATAGTCTATTTTAATTGATGCCGAATATTTACCCGAATTTTCTATTAGTTTTAGATTATCGGCATATATCATAATAGAAAATTCTGTGTAAGTTTTATTTTCTTTTCCTTGGAATGAAGTTTTATCAAGATAAAACAATAGATCGCCGCCGCTAACCAAAGGTCTATCAGATTGCGAAAACGTTTGTGCAATCGGGATAAAGATTATCATTAATATTTTTGCTAATAACTTCACTCTTTCAATCCGCTTAGTGTTATTCCTTGAATAAAGTATTTCTGTGCTACGAAGAATATGATTAGTATTGGTAATGTAGCAGTTACTGATCCTGCCATTAATAAATCCCATTGAGTTAAATATTTGTCTCTGAATGTCGCTAATCCTAGTTGTACAGTTTTTAGCTCTTCGGAATTGATACAAATAAGTGCCCAAATAAAATCATTAAATACACCCATAAATGTGAAAATTGCTAAAGTCGCAAGTGCCGGCTTAGATAATGGAATTATTACTCTCAAAAGTACCTGCCATTTACTTGCTCCGTCTATATATGCCGCTTCTTCTAATTCTTTAGGTATCGTCATAAAAAATTGTCTTAATAAAAACGTTCCAAATGCCGATGCCAATCCCGGAATAATTAATGAATACAATGAATCGATTAATCCAAACGTGCTTAATACTATATATGTAGGAATCATTGTTACGTTTGCCGGAATCATCATCGTGCCTAGGAATATATAAAATATAATATCTCTCCCCTTAAATTCAAGTCTAGCAAATGCATAAGCCGCCATTGAACAAGTGATTAATTGACCAAGAGTAACGCTGAAGGCAACAATCAAACTATTCATATAAAAAGTCCCGAACGGAGCCGCATTAAAAGCATCTATATAATTCTGGAATTTTATCTCTTTAGGAAACCATTGCGGAGGATATACAAATATTTCACTCATATCTTTTACCGATGTGAGTATCATCCAGATAAAAGGCATAATAGTAAGTATTGCAAGTGAGTACATTAAAATATGTATCAACACACTCTTTGATATATTCAAATATTTATATTTTTTATCAATTTTTTGCATTTGCTTATGCCAGTGCCTTATTTTTCATATACTTTACTTGAACCATTGTTAAAATAAAGAGTAACGCAAATAATGTGTAAGATACAGCCGAGGCATATCCCATCTCACCCGTGAACTTAAATGCATACTCATATATATAGAATACTAATACTTTCGTAGAACCCAGCGGTCCCCCCGAGGTTAAGACATATACTATATCAAATACCTGAAAAGAACCGATCATCGACATAACCATTATAAAAAATGTAGTTGGACTAAGAAGCGGAATTGTAATATTCCAAAACTTAGACCAAGCACCTGCTCCGTCTATCGTAGCGGCTTCATAATAGGAATCGGGAATTGCATTCAATCCCGCCGCAAATAATACCATATTAGTTCCGAATGTCTTCCAAACACCCATTCCGATTAATGCAAACATAGCCGCACTCGGATCGTTTAGCCAGTTAATTGGATCAATTCCTGCAAAGCCTAAAGAATAATTGATTAATCCAAAATTAGGATCATAAAGCCATCTCCAGATAAGTGCCGCTGCAACCGGAGAAACTACAACCGGAGCAAAAAACAGGGTCCTTAAAAATTTCTTCCCCTTTAATTTCTGATTCAATCCATAAGCGATCATCAAAGAGACTACCATGTTTAATGGTACCGTACCTATCGTATAGATTAAGGTATTTTTAAGTACATCCCAAAATTCTTTTGTATGCACCATTCTGGTATAATTATCTAATCCGACAAACGATCCTTCCCAGCTAAAGGCATTCCAATCCTGAAAACTTAAATAAAACGAAAAGAACACAGGGAACAGAATAAATGTACCGAATATTATCAGAGTAGGAGTAAGAAATCCCGCAGCCGCTAATCCATCCTTATTTTTTTTATAAATTGCCATATTGTTCTGTTCTAATTTCCCTTAATCTATCGCTATTTATTTGCGTGCTCTATTTAATAAATCGTTCGATTTTTTAGCCGAATTTTTTAGTGCCGTTCTTACATCTCTTTTACCTATTGTAACGCCTTCGATTGCCTCGCCGATATGTTGCGTAATCTGCATAGCGCCATAATCGATCGAGAGTTCCGCTTGCCCTACATCCATTTGGTCAACGAATACTTTATAATTAGCATTTTCTTCTAAATACTTTTTGAATTCGGGAATCTCTTTTACCGATCTACGAATCGGGAGGTAACCGGAAGTCATACACCACTGCGCCTGTGCTTCAGGAGATGAGATCCATTTAACAAATTCCCATGCAGCATCGGGATTCTTGCTCTGTTTGAAAATACATAGATATTCTCCGCCTACAATTGTAGCCTGCTTTGCCGGTCCGGCAGGCAATGGAGCAAATGCCCAATCGATTCCCTTCATCAAGTCTTTATATCTTGGGAGACTCCAAGGACCATCCATAGCCATTGCAAGCTGCTTCGAAATGAACGCCATATCAAAATCACTAGTAAAAGTTTCTAATTTTTGTTCTTGGAAAAGTTTCTGCCATAGAGTTAATGCTTTTATTCCTGCTTCGCTATCATAAGTTACTTTTGATTGGTCTTTTTCAATGAAATCACCGCCAGCCTGCCATAAAAATGGTCTATATTGCCAAACCATCCAGCCATTTCTGCTGCCTGTGGCAGGAAAAACCGGAATGAAAAATCCCACCTGCTCGAACTTCCCGTCATTATTTTTATCGATTGTTAGTTTTCTTGAAAAATCTAATAATTCATCCCAATCCTTTGGAGGGTGATTCGGGTCTAATCCCGCTTGACGGAATAAATCTTTATTATAAAGAAGTGCTAAATTTGTCGCTTCCATTGGAATACTATATAGTTCTCCGCGCCACGAAGCATAAGTGATAAGTGAAGGATAAATATCCTCAAGGTCTTCTTTTGTTAATCCATTTTTACCATCTATAAAATGACTCATTTTATAGATTGAATTGGAAGTAACCAAGTCCTCCATATAATCCGAATAAATCCACGAAACATCCGGAGCCGTTCCGCTCTGAAGTGAGGTCATCAATTTCTGAATCCCTGCATCACCATTTGGAATTGTTTGAGCGTTAATTTTTATCCCAGGGTGTGTTTCTTCAAATTTTTGAATCAATTTCTCTAATGCCGGCACAGAAGAAGCCATCATACCATGCCAAAATGTAACTACCACTTTACCATCACTGTTATTTTCGCTCTTTGAGCAACTAATTACAGTTAATGTCATTATAGTTATTATAAATATCGAAATAATTTTGTTTTTCACTTAAATACTCAATTTAATTAAATAATAAGAACAAACGTTTGCGCAAATAGAGTTTAAAATATCAACTCGCAGTCCTATGAGCCGCTACTCCTAAATTAAAATTCTTAATAGAATCGCGAATTACTAATTTAGACTCTAACAATATTTTTCTTTTTCCTAGTCTATTTTTGCTTCTCATCTCTTCGATAAGAAGTTTAACTGCTGCTTCACCGATTAATTCCCTAGGTTGAACAACTACCGATAAAGGAGAAACTAAATAAGGAGCAAAATCTATTTCATCAAACGAAATTATAGATACATTATCGGGAATTATAATTTTTTCTTCCGAAATTGCCTGAAGCATTCCCAACGTAATTAAATCACTGAATGCAAATATTGCAGTCGGAGGATTTTCCATTTTTAAAAGTAATTTAGTCGATATATATCCGTTCTCTCTTCTAAAATCATTACCTACTATATAGCTTTCATCAATTCTAATTCCATTATCTGCAAGTGCGTCTTTATATCCTCTTACACGCTCGTTATTTGTGTATGTGTTCTGAAGCCCTTGAATAATAGCTATTCTCTCGTGTCCGAAGCGTATTAAACACTCTGTTGCCTCATAAGCACCTCTATAATTATCCACTACAATACAATTAGCATTGAGTGCGTCAATATTTCTATCCAATAATACTAAGGGCTTATTATCGTCCAATAATCCTTTTATATGTTCAAACTGCGTACCGACAGGCATTATAATATAACCATCGACTCCCTTTCGCCTCATCAGATCGATCTGCTCGATCTCAGTTTTAATATCCTCATTTGTATTGCATACAATAAGAGAATATCCTTCTTCATAAAGATATTTTTGAATTAAATGAGTGATTGAAGCGAAAAATGGGTTGGAAATATCGGGGACTACTAAACCAATTGTGTGTGTTTTCTTTAATCGGAGGCCTCTGGCAAGTTCATTCGGTCGATATCCCAGCTCCTTTGCCTTAGAATAAATAATGCGCTCGGTCTCAAGTGAGATACGATACTTCTTCGATTTCTTATTCAACACGCGTGATACTGTCGAAACAGAAAATCCTGTTACTTCCGATATTTTTTCTAAGGTAATAGCCATGGTTTTTTTAGTTTTTGCACAAACGTTTGTGCTCACTATGTCTAAATTAGGAAATTCAAGATATAATTGTCAAGTTAAATCGGTTTTCAGATATTACCTCTTTTGCTTTTATTATTTTGTTCCTTTTATGTATATTTAAAAATGTATATTTTTTCTACTATATCTTACGCATCACCAAAATTCTATTAGTGCCCTCTAGCACTTCATATCTATTATTTTATTCAATTTATAAATTATTAACGGAAATTCGTTTCAATGAGTATTTTATCAGAAATTCAAAAAAGAAAAACATTTGCTATCATTAGTCACCCCGATGCCGGAAAAACGACACTTACAGAAAAATTATTGCTATATAGTGGTGCAATTCAGATTGCTGGGGCAGTAAAATCGAATAAAATCAAAAAAACTGCCGCTTCGGATTTCCTTGAAATTGAAAAGCAGCGCGGTATCTCGGTGGCAACCTCCGTTCTTACCTTTCAATACAACGATATCAATATAAATTTGCTTGATACTCCGGGACATAAAGATTTTGCCGAAGATACTTATCGTACCCTCACGGCAGTCGATAGCGTTATTCTCGTAATCGATTCGGTTAAAGGTGTAGAAGAGCAGACAGAAAAATTGATGAACGTCTGCCGTATGCGTAATACTCCCGTTATTATTTTTATTAATAAGATGGATCGTGAAGGCAGATATCCTATTGAACTCCTTGATGAACTCGAAGAAAAATTAGATATAAAAGTAAGACCGCTCTCCTATCCGCTTGGTATGGGAAATTCTTTCCGCGGTGTATTTAATATTTATAACAATACATTTAATTTTTTCCAATCGAATAAAACAAGAGTAGAAGAAGACGTAGAAGTTTTCTCCTCGCTTTATGATGAAAACTTAATTGAACGTTTCGGAGATTCAGCTAAGAAGCTTAGAGATGATATTGAACTAATCGATGGAGTATATGATCACTTCGACAAAGATAAATACCTGAGCGGTGAACAGGCACCTGTATTCTTCGGAAGTGCTCTTAATAATTTTGGTATAAAAGAATTGCTCGATACTTTCGTATCTATTGCCCCAATGCCGAAACCTCGTGAGACTACATCGCGAATGGTACAACCTACCGAGACTCAATTCTCCGGTTTCGTCTTTAAGATTCATGCTAATCTCGATCCTAAGCATAGAGACCGCATTGCATTCCTAAGAGTATGCTCGGGAAAATTTGAAAGAAATAAATTTTATCATCACGTGAGATTAGATCGAGACCTAAAATTTACTTCACCTGCCACTTTCATGGCGCAGACAAAAAGCGTTATTGACGATGCTTATCCCGGCGATGTTATCGGGCTTTATGATTCGGGTGTATTTAAGATTGGGGATACATTAACCGAGGGTGAAAAGATGATGTATATTGGTATTCCGCAATTCTCTCCCGAACTCTTCCGCCTTGTAAGAAATACCGATCCGATGAAGTCGAAGCAATTAGAAAAAGGGCTTCAAAACCTCACTGATGAAGGACTCGCTCAATTATTCGTTCAAGATATGGGCAATAGAAAAGTAGTCGGAGTGGTGGGTGAACTTCAGTTTGACGTAATTAAATATCGTCTCCTTCATGAGTTCGGTGCATCGGTCGATTTCGTTCAGTTACAGTCTTATAAAGCATGCTGGATTAAGTATGATAATATTGAAGATATTGATGAACTCCTAAGAATACGCAGCAATAATTTATTTAAGGATAAGCATAATAATCTTGTTTATATCGCAGACTCATCTTATGCACTTAATATCGCAAAAGAGAAAAATCCTAAAGCACAATTTCTCTTTAGCATCGAGCACAATACCGGAACCGCTGAATTAGAAAACTCAAAGTGATAAATTAACTCGTTCGATTTAAAATAAAAACGTTAGGCAGCTTATAACTTGCCTGCCTAACGCCAATTGCACCCTTGTCATCAACAACAATATAATTTTATTAATCTCAATGAATCATTGAAATGAGACACGGACTTTGCTAAAATCTCCTAAGGACTTAGCTTCTTTATTTGTTATAACCTTCACTACGGGTGATTGTATTGTCCCGGTGGTTTGAGTCTCATATTTATATATATAAGATGAGATAACATTACTGTTTATTTGAGTATTAGTATCTAGCTCAAACCATTTAGAATATTGATCACATTTTGTAAGAGGAATGTTTTTGAATTTGTGATCGTAAACTTCAAATAAATCCGTAATCCAAATACGACTTTGATCGGACTGATAGGAACGATAGTGTCTAACCCAAGTAGCCGAGAAGCTTTCGAGAATAGTTCCATCTTTTGATAATGCTCCTTCCATTTTACAATAAACAGTATCTCCATCTGCACTAGTCGAGTTTCTTGCTTGCGTTTTTGTTATTACAAAATTATTTCCCGTCCAATTTATTTTTGCATCAGAGAACCAGTTGGAAGTACTTTCTCCGCCTTGGGCATAACTTACATTTCTATTTGATTCGTTGGTTCCATCAGTATATACATAATTTGCAACCGAATATGAAGAAACTTTGGTGCAAGCCAATATTGCATTTAAACAATCCGAGCTACTCGATTTTTCCTTTACCGTAAATTCTTTGGAAGTAAAAATCATTCCTCCAATTTCAAGTACTGCAGTAATTTTTTCGTCCTTTTTAATATTTAAGCCGCTTCCGGAAATTGTGTTGTTTACAGATTTAACCTCACCTACCGTAGAACTTCCTTTTAATATTTTTATTTTCCCGTTATATTTAATCTCTTTTGTGTATTCGGAATTCAATGTATGTTTTACAACCCCGCTAAGAGTTCCGTCATCTTTTGCATCAGATATCTCAATTGAAATTTTTGGTATAAATAATTTTATAATATTTGCTCCTCCCTCAACAATCGTAGGGATCAAAATACTTGCTTGTGATTTTACGCATTCCAAATCGATCGTGCTATATTTACTTCCTAATCCAAAACAATAGCTCTTAGATACAAGCATTTTTATTTGATTACCATTTATAGTTTTATAGTAATATTTATCCGAGGGATTATATATCACATCAGAACCGACCGCGGGAGAGGTATAACTCCTTCTATCATTAATGTGCGGAGTAATATTTGTGCCATACTGAGTATCTTCACTAAAGAAATTTTTGTTCGTGAAAACTGCCATTACCTCAAACAAATTCGCTGCGGTAGTCGCACTCTTGAATTGAGCTACAGTACTGGCATCAGCCAAAGTTTTCGATGAGCCATAATCTAAGACTTGAGTAGTCTTGATTAATTCTTCATAAGGGTCAGGATCACCTACATATCCATTCGCAAATGCAGGGTGAGCGTCATTTCGAACGTGAGGTGGACATCCCATATCCGCAAATAGATGAAGTGTCTCACCCAGTGCCCGATATGCATCTCCTAAATATTCACTTCTTTTTGTTTCATTGTAAAATGCATTTCCCAAATATTGTTTTGCATAATTCCAATTATATGGATTATCGGTTGCGCTCAATGCCCACTCTTTTGCATCCATTTTAGGCAAGGGTATATTATAAAATTGAGAATAATTTTCTACTAAATCCGTCAAATATGAAACACCGTCAATTTTAACAGGATCATAAAAGTGTCTCAAGGATGCAGGTACTTGCGGTTCATCGGCAGAAAAGCCACCATGTATCATCCATTCTTTTGGCGTCATTTTTACCATTGATTCATTGACATTTATCTTCCCTCCTTGAACAACTTTATGTCCGTCAACCGTTAAATCACTGAATTTTATAGAAAGATTATCGGGCAGATAATTTGTTGGTGAGCGGTATGAATACCAATCTACAATTGCTTCATTTATACTTGTATGCATTCTGGTATTCTCGTATGCGTTCATTATCACAACAAGCAAAAAATATGTCAGGAATCCTATACCTATTATGGTTAACTTTTTCATATTCTCCTCAAAATCTAATTAATTTCCATTCGCCGGCTTCATTTTGTTTAGAGAAAGCAACAAAATATGATTTGCCCTCTACGGTTATTTCATACTCTGCATACATTTCACTATATGCGATCAACTTTTTGTTCTTAAGAGCTTCTGCAAACGAAGCAAATTTGGGTTTAGCACTTTCCAAGTCATTTCCATATATAGCATTTGCAGAGGTACTAATTATTTTTTTTACCTCTTCAACACTTCCCGAATTAAATGCCGCGATTGCTTTAAGCGCATCATCCTCCAGATCGTTTATTATCTCGGTCTCTATCGGTTTCGGAGAAACGGGTTCAACCGGATTACTCGAATCTTTTTTACATGAAGTAAAACTATCTGACATAAACGCCAGAAAAATCCCTAGCAACAAATACCTTATTGATTTCATCATCTCTCCTTTTTACTTTTTGAAGTATTTGTATTCAACTTCGACCGGCCAGAAATTGGCATTTGGATCAGGTTGCTTTGTAACTTTAAAAACGACATATCCGTCACGGCATTTTGCAAGCCATACATCTCCATTTTGTAACGGTGATGAACAAACATCCGTTAACCAATTTGTAGTATCCGCAAGACTTACAGAATTTAGGTCGGTAACTGAGAGTTTCTTTAATTTATCTACATAAGGTCTAAACCAAACACCTTGAGCGGAACCGGATGAATTTCCATAAGCGCACCAACTTACTGTTTCACCATCGGATTTTTCATAAGCAACCTCATTTCCTTCGGAGCCAACTTTACCTTCAGACCAATCCACTCCCCAATGTGTTACCGTAAGTTTTTTAGTACCTGTTTCCGGAGCGGTTATATCATCTTTATTGCACGTACTGAATGTGAATAGAATAAATGTGATAAAAAGAATAAAAAGCTTTTTCATTGTTACCTCGTTATTTTAGAAATTAATTTTTCCTTTTTCCGAATTAATTATTCGAATTGCGTTTCCGCAATTTTTACAATACTTCGCATAAGGATTATCATACTTTTGTTGGCATTCAGGACATCTACTTTGAAGTGCCGAGCCACATATCGAGCAGTATTCGTCTATTTCATTTCCTCCACAAAAGAAATTGCAATGCGGACATATTTTGTAATTATTAATTATCGTTTCTCTCTCGTTCATAAAGTACCGTTATTTTAGCAGTGGCATTTTTTATTTGATTAATAATTATCTTGAATTGATTGTACCTCTCTATAATCCACTTCCATGCCACTATTAAATCGTTACAAAATCGATAAAAATAAAGGTTAATACGTAATGCTGTATCCTAAGTGGATTACACTGTTGCCTCTGATAAATACAGATGCTATTGACAGATTATTTTTCTATTTTTATAAATGCACCGACTAATTACCATATTATTTTTTATACTTTTCTCAAGTATAGGATTTGCTCAAACAGATATATACGATTGGATTGAGATTAAAAGTCCGACTGAAAAACCGGTTATTATTATTGGTGGAAGTTCTCCGGATAACTTATTGATATTTGATAACTTGGGCAGTTTCTTTCAATTACGAAATGGAATTTGGAAACAAATTTCAATTCCTAATAAGGAAGCATACATATATTACATCGTATCAGCGTCTCCATTAAATGAACATCTTATGATTGCAATGGATGTTGATTGGTATGCTCATTTCTATAAATTAAAAAATGGAATTATTTCAAAGCAGAATTTGATTCACAAAAATCCGTTTAATTTTTTTACTTATGTTGATTCTCAAACGGTTTATGCTGCGGGTTCATTTGGAAGTTTGGCAAAATATGATGGAGAGAAATTCTCTATTATCGAAACACCTATTAAAAGCCACATTGATAGATTCTATGTTCAAGAAATAAATAAGTATTGGTTGGGCACCAAAAGCGACGGAATATTTTTTTATGACGGGATTACATTTACAAAATTTAATTGCTATGAAGGGAAGAATCATGAAATTATAAATTTTTATTCGTCTGGTGATTCTTTATTCGCTATTACAACTAACAATGATTACCTTTTGCTAAAGAACAACACTTTTACTCATATCGATTTCGATATAAATAAAAAAGATAAATTTGATTTTACAAATAAACATCCCGGGTTTAATAGCTATTATTTTGAACCGGATTATACATTGTCGATTGATATTCCAAAACTTTATAAACCGGTTTCATTAAAAAATTTCTTAGACTATGGCATTGCTTTTTCTACTCTAGACGGGAAACTTTATAGAAGCAAAAAACTGCATTCAAATTATTATACAGAACTGACACAACATTTTAATATTAATCCCTTCATCAATGGGAACCTAAGTGCACTTTCTGTTCATGATTTTAATAATGACGGCTTACCTGATATCTTTCTTTCTTATCCTAATTCTTTTTCTGAAATTTATTATAATTCAAGACAATCAACATTCTTTCCTAAAATAATTAAATCGGATAGTTCAATATCCCGATCTTATGGTTATATCCATACATTCGGCGATATAAATGGTGACGGTTACACGGATATCATTACCGCTCAATATATTGACGGCAAAAGCTCCATCGAAATATTCACAGGAAACGGTACAGATTATAATAAATTTGATGAATTAAATATTAATGGAGATTTGAACGAGAGGGTAATCGAAAATCTTACTTTAACAGATTTGGATAATGATGGCGATCTCGATCTGATCGTAGTCTTTTATTTAGGTGCCGGTTCAAATACTGGCTCTGTAATTTTTTTCAAAAATTCTTTTTGGGGAAATTTCACTCAAACTAAGTATTCGGATCAATATAAATTTAATGGCTGGAATAAACAATCGATCAGTGCAGATTTTAATAATGATGGATTGAACGATTTGTTTCTGATTAATAGGTGGGGCCATAATAATTTATACATCAACACAAATGGAAATTTAGTAAAAAAGACCGGTGATTTATTAAGCGAGACAACGAAAAAGATTTCGAATATTGGTGCAGCATTCGATTATGATAATGACGGTGATCTGGATTTAATAATTGTTTCTGATTCACCTATTCTAAAACTTTTAGAAAATGATGGCACTGCTCATTTTACCGATGTAAGCGATAAAATAAAGCATCCCGATCTGACCGGCAAATATCTCATGTCAAATTATAATACTCTTTGTATTGGTGATTATAACAATGATGGATTTCAGGACATTTTTTTTATTCTGAAATCAAATCAATCAAGCTATACGTATCTGCTTATCAATAACCAAGCACAATCCTTCACCGACAAAAAAGATATTTACAAATTAGACAAATACAAATTGAACGGAGCAGTTACCTCCGATATCGATAATGATGGAGACCTTGATTTAATTGGTTATGATAATTTTAATATTCGACTTCTTATTAATAATCTTAATAACAGGAATTTCCTAAAAATTACGTTAAACAATATTCATTCATCTCCGATCTCGCCGGGTGCTAAAATATATATTTATAAAAGCGGCGGCATAGATGACCCGCGTTCATTGGTAGGTTTCAGGCAAATCGGAACTTTTGAGGGATCAAGAAATCAATACTCCGATATTACTTCACATTTTGGTCTTGATTATAATTATTTATATGATATTAAGGTGGTATTTTACGCAGGAGATACTAAAATCCTTTATGGAATAAAAGCCAATCAAACTATTACTATTAATGAAGCGAATCAATTTTATGCTTTTATTCTAAACCTTCCGGGAAATATGTTTCGTTTTTTTGCCACAAAATCTATTCAGATCTACCTTTTGTTCATAATAATTTCATTCACGATATTTTTTATTGGAATGCAATTCGGTTCTAAAAAATTAAGCTGGGATATACGTTCGATAGTTTTTTTATCTGCAACAAATATTTCTGCCTTTTGGATTATACTTCTTGTAACTCTTGATTCAACAAACGCATTAGTAAAATATATTCTTCCGACTTCAGTAATGTTAGTAGGAACAATCATTCCACTATATATTTCATATTTAATAAAGCAAAATAATTACAACTCAAAAGATTTTATAAAACTAAAAGAAGAACTTCTTCAATTGAGTATTAATTTTTCTCATGGACAATGGGCTTTGACTAATATCAATGGAATAATACTATTATTGGAAAATTTACCACATGATTTTGAGAAGAATGAAAAAATAATATCTCAATTACAAAAAAGAGCCGATACTTTTGAAAATTTAACTCTGCCTAACTTTCAAAGAATGGTAGAAATTGCCTCTTCAATCGAGAATTTTCTTTCTAAAGATGAAATGAAAACTTCTGCTTCATTTTCTTCAACTAATTTTGCAAGTCTTAAAAATATGTCTAAAGAATTTTTAATTAATAAAGAGAAATTGCTTGATAGATTTAAGAACATTAAAAAATTTTCTGCTTTAATTAAAAACAAAATTACGAGAGAGTATTCGTGTAATCCGGAAGAAGTAATCAACTTAATTATCGATTCTATTAATTCAATTCTAATAGAAAAAAACATCTCAATTTTGAAACACAAGGATTATAAAGAAGAATTATCGGTTTTGATTTCTAAATCAGATCTGGCAAAAATTATAGGCGATTGCTTACAGAATTCTACCTTTGCATTAAATAATCAACCCGGTTCAATTGAGATATCAATAAAACGATTCGATCCAAAATTATTAATCGTTATTGATGATTCGGGATGCGGAATTCCAAAAAGTAATTGGGAAAAGATTTTTGAAAGCGGATTTTCTACTAAAAATAGTACCGGTTTTGGCTTGTATCATTCAAGTGAAACTCTTAAGAAATATGGCGGACGTATATTCGTCTCTGAAAGTATTCCTAATACTAAAACATCTATAACAATTGAACTCAATAAAGGTGTAGGTAATGAAACCAACTCTTCTTCTAATTGATGACGATAAAGAATTTTCCTCCGATTTTGTTTTGTTAATGGAGAATGATTTTAACTGTTTGTCTGCTTCAAATAGTACTGACGGGTTTCAGTTATTTATTGATAATTCTCCGGATATAGTTATACTGGATTTAATGCTTAACGATGGTACTAATGGTATTGAATTACTTAAAAAAATTGTTAACGAAGATGAGAATATTCCGGTTATAATGATAACTGATTATGCATCAACTCAAACTGCCGTAGAAGCCATTAAACTTGGGGCATTAGATTATATTTCAAAAACACCTAACCTTGAAAAACTAAAAGTATTAGTAAATCGGTCATTAAAGCAACGTTTGAAAAATCTCCATTCTAAAACCCTTGAAGAAACAGTAAATTCTCCGTTCAGTACGATTATCGGTAAAAATGAATTAATAAATAAGATGAAAGAACAAATAAAACTATTTGCTCAAAATGATCATACAGTTTTAATTACAGGTGAAAGTGGAGTGGGTAAGGAATTAGTTGCTCGCCAAATTCATTTAACCGGCGAGAGAAAGAAAAAACCTTTTATAGCAATTAATTGTGCAGCAATACCTAAAGACCTTCTTGAAAGCGAATTATTTGGTCATGAAAAAGGTTCATTCACCGGTGCAATTTCTAAAAAATTGGGTAAATTTGAAATTGCATCGGACGGGACAATATTCTTGGATGAAATCTCAGAGCTAGAACCAAGATCTCAAGTTAAACTTTTACGTGTATTGCAAGAGAAGGAGTTCGATCGTGTAGGTGGTCTGGCAAGCATTAAAACAAATACCAGAATTATTGCAGCTTCAAACCGAGACTTAAAAACCGAGATTGCAAACAATAGATTCAGAGAGGACTTATATTATAGGTTATCGGTACTTCCGATTCACGTACCAAAATTATCCGAAAGAATTGAAGATATCGAATTGCTTGCTAATTATTTTTTGAAACATGCCGAAAAAGAATTAAAGAAATCCGCACTCAAACTATCCAAAGAAGCAATAAATAAACTTCAAAAATATTCTTGGCCCGGGAATATCAGAGAATTAAAAAATTGTATTATCCAATCTGCTTTACTTAGTAAAACAAAAATGATTGAGGAGGCGGATATTAACTTGCCCATTACTGAAACAAGTGTCGATTTTAATATTCCATCCACTTGGGAGGAGATGGACAATTTGAGAAAGAAGGCAGCTGAAGAAGCATCAAGAAAAGTGGAAAAACTATTTCTTGATAATTTATTACAAAAATTTGATGGTAACGTTACTAAGGCAGCCGAACATATTGGAATAACAAGAATAAGTCTCCATAAAATGATTCGAAAATGTAATCCTAACCAATAGTAAATAGTTAATATTTTATTTTATTCCGAGTTCTTTACACATCCGATAAAAATTAGAAGGAGCGAGCCCTAGCTGCTCTGCCGCCGCAGAATCACTGCTCGATATACTTCTGATATACTTAAAATATTTCATTCTGAAAATACGCTCCATATCTTTCAATGGCATTATCGGTCCCGAAAACGGTATCTCGGATAAATTTTCGTTTTTCTTTAATGCCTTAGCTCCGAGTATTAATGGATTAGCTAAATCCTTTCCTGTAATTCTATCGCTAAAATTAATCACTAATCTTTGAACGACATTTTTCAATTCCCTTACATTGCCGTTCCAATCGTAATTCATAAGAATCTCTTTTGCTTCATCTTCTACAATTGGTTTTGCAAATCCCAAGTCGGCACTATAATAATCAAGAAAATGTTCGAATAAAAGAATTATATCTTCTCCCCTTTTATTCAATGGGACTAAATCTATCGGAACAACATTTAGACGATAATATAAATCCTCTCTAAATCTTCCTTTATTAACTTCATCCGAAAGTACTTTATTTGTCGCGGCAATTATCCTTACGTTTATAGAGATTTTTTCTCTTCTTCCGATTTTTTCTATTTCTCCTTCTTGCAAAAATCGGAGCAGCTTCACTTGCGCTTGAAGCGGAAGCTCGGCTACTTCATCAAGAAAAAGAGTTCCGTTATTGGCATTCTCGAATAGCCCTGCTTTATTGCCCGAAGCACCCGTAAACGAACCCTTCTCATATCCAAAGAGTTCGCTTTCAATTAATTCCGCGGGGATACTTCCGCAATTTATCGGAACAAAATTTTCATACTTTCTTCTGCTCTTTAAATGAATATTCCAAGCTACCAATTCTTTACCAGTACCCGAAGCCCCATTAATTAAAATATTCGCTTCGCTTACCGCATATCTTTCGATGAGTTCTTTCAAATGGATCATCGGTTTTGATTCACCGATAATTTTTTTCGTCTCCAAAATGCTATCGATACTTTTATTTAGTCTCCGATCGGATTTTGCTTTCTGCTTCTCTAATCTCTTCTTTTCATAAGCATTAAAGATGCTAAGGCAAAAGTCGGTTGGCTGATAAATATATTCTTCAATATTACCGGGATATTTAGTGCAGTACCAAAACGCGCCGGCAGAGATAAGACTATTAGCAAATTCATAATTAGTAATATTAATCGTCATCTTAGTTATTACGATTATCTGAATCAGCGGTTCGATCTCTTTGATTTTCGCTATTAATGTTTCTCCTTTCAGTCCGCCTGAAATTTGGAAATCCATTATTATTACATCATAGAGATCATTATTATTTTTTACTAAGTCAAGTGCTGCTAATCCATTAGATACAATATCGACTATCTGAATTCTATCTTCATAATAACTAACCGTATTCTTTACACGTCTAACGTCAAAATCTTCGTCTTCGATTAATAATATTTTTATTTTATCCATTTCATTCATATCCGTCACTCCTTATGAGTGATCGATTCGATCCTTTATGTTGCTGTTATTTCCCGTTATTTAATCAACATCATTTTATGAGCCTTAAAATAATTTCCTGCTCTTAAGATTACCGTATATACACCGCTCGCTAAATCTCTTCCGTTAAATTCTAATTCATAAACTCCGGCATCCTGCATCTTATTAACTATAGTATTAACTCTTGCTCCGAGTATATCATATACTTCAAGCTGCACTTTCACATTTTGTGCTAACTGATATTTAATCTTTGTAGTTGGATTAAACGGATTCGGATAATTTCCATAAAGAACAAAATCGGTCGGCATTGGTGCAGTCTCCTCCACCGATACTATATCGCCTAACTTCTTATCTGCCGGTCTGTATCCTTTATCAAAATATAGCCAATCAGAATTATAGTTGAAGAATTTTTTATTCGCTTGATCGACCATATAAGCATCGAATGTCGAAATAGAATTCCCGTCTCCATTATGAACTTCTATTGCGATTAAGTTTTCACCGATTCTTAATTTTGATCTCGCTTCATCATTCAACACAACCTGCCTTGTAAAATTATTTGATGATGTGGGATTAGTTTCATATCCAATCTCACCTTCGGTAGGTAAATTAAAACGGGCAACTTCATAGTTATTTATATAAACTACCATTCCGCCTTGAGATGAAACAACTACCGCAGTGGCAGTAGGGAGTTTATCAATAGTAAATTTCTTTTTGAAGTAAGCTGTTTTTATGGGATTAATCTTTGTAGCTGCTGCATCTCCTGTTCCTAATTTCGCATTACCGCTATTCCATCCTGTCTCAGGATAAAGTTCATTCGTCCATGCAATCGGAAGTGATAGTGTATCAACCTTAAATGAGATTTCCAAAGGTGATGTTGTAACATTTCCCCAAGTATCTTTTGCATGTACAAATATTTTATTTACTATTCCTTGCTCACCCGTAAGTTCTACTGAATGCTTGTAACTTCCTTCTCCCGTTGCAAATGATTGAGTCATATTTTCAAATGGAACGTTTGTATAACTATATCTTAGAAAGGCTCTTTCATCAGTATCCACATTAAGTGTAAATGGAGATTGAGAAAAGATCATTGTAGAATCAAAAGACGAAACAAATACCGGAGCTTCTTTATCCTCGGTTGGTATCTGATACATCTTCGGTAAATCACGCATAAAACTTGTATATGGATCGTTATAAAACTTAATAAAATCAGGTACGATCGGATGACCCGGATATGGAGCAAATGCGTGTGATGTGCTCTCGTTTCTCCATACTGCTAAATAAAGATAATTGCTTGTAATCGGATCGTTCTTAACAGGCTCAAGGAAATAATCCGTAAATAATCCTGCTTTATCCATACCGTCTAAACCGATTTCAGAAATTGCTGCCGGTTTATTATGAGCAAGTGCATGATTAGCCACGGTTGTTAATGCCCTTTTATAACGGTCTTTGTAACCGAAAATTTCATAGTCATCGATTCCAAAAATATCTACATAATTATCTCCCGGATAACGAGTGAAATAGCCATCACCCGACTCTACATAAGGAAGAGACGGAGAGATTACATAGATTAGATTATGTACATTAAGTGTATCTCTTAAGTAATCAACCGTGAATTGCCATAGCGTATTATACTGTTCTTTCGTGCACCAAGTCGATCCCCACCAGAACCAGTGAGTTTGATTCTCCCAACTTAAGTGCTCATGATAAGGTCTGAATAATATCGGTATCGATTCACCGTTAGAGCCTCTGAACGATTTGAAAAACTTTGCCACTCTCTTTAATTTTTCTTTATACTGTTCATGATAAGCACCACCGGGCACATATTTTTCTACTACATAATCATCATTTAGATATTGAGTATAAAAATGTGTTCCCGTATAATCATATTGATGCCAGCAGATAGTAATAACGGCACCCTTTTCATAAGCAGATGTTAAGCGATACCGCATTCCATCGACATCACTGCCTAATTCCACATTCAATAAATCTTCACTAAATACGGCAGGGAAATCACCCACCACATCATTTATATCGCTTCTATCATTATCGCCTGACCAACCTACGCCATATCCCGTTGTGTGATGCATACCGAACATTATTGACTTTTTTTCCATTTGTAGCATATTGTTATATAAATAGCGGGTTTCCTTAGTAGGAGTCGGATCGATTATGTTCGTCTGAATTGCATTTACGCTTTTTTCAAAGTTTACCATCGCATCATATAGACCCCACACTGCTTGGTCAACCACTTTCTGATTTTTTTCATTATTCTGTTTTAATAAAAGAGTGCTGTTATAAACCGATTGCAAAGTGGATTTAGAACCTATTGGAAATTCTCCTTCTTGAGTTCCTTCGGTCGAGTTCTCCATTAATTTTTCTGCGAAATTAATCGACTTATCAAAATCACTCCAATCAATTGGTGTAGATACACCCGCCAAATCACCAAACCTAATTTCATCGAACCAGATCGTTCCTGATTTTGGATTGCTTGTCCCCCCGTCAAAATACATAAAACATTGTTTTAGAATATGATTCGTCGAAGGAGTTAATTTAACTTCATAAACATGCCATGTATTATCCCCCGGTATTGCTGTCCCTATTAATGAAGGGGAATTGTCATTTACATTCTTAAAACTGAATGTAGTATTGATGGTCGATTTCATTTTAAAAACCATTACGGGATTATTAGTCATATCGATAGTTTGAGCGGGCGTATAATTAAAATTACCCCATATATAGTCGCTACTTTTTCTATTGTAATCTACTCTTAAAGCACCCGCATCATTTGAAAGAATATAGATTAAAGAATCAGCCGCTACAAAACCCGTAATTGCCCCGTTATCAAAATTTTCTACATGTCCGGTTACCTGCGCATTGATAGCTATACTTAACGAAAAAAATAATAGTAACAAATATTTCATTTAAACCTCTTTCTTGAGTAATTGGAGAAATTATTAATCTTTTAATTAATCTTTAATTTTGCCTTTTAATACCGCATCATAATATTCATGAACGGGTTCTAAATTCTTTTTCACTTTAATTTTTGCAAGAAGAGCTTTGAGATAATTAGGAACAGATTCTCTTTTTTTCTCCCCATCGGCAAATTTTGTTAATGCTTCTTTCATTACTTCATAAGAAGCGCCTTTCCAATTTTCTTTCTTATCTTCATATAATTTCTTTACCTCTTCTTCCGATGACTTTGCGTTATGTACTATTTGTCTTCTTAATTCCAATTGATATAAAAATTCTTTATACATATTGGTTTTAGTTTTCACAATTTCATCTTTCCCGAGACCTAATTTTTTCGCTTCTTGAGTCAAAAGAAAATCTCTGACGGCAAAATCAAATGTTTTCTTAAAACCTGAATAAACTACATCATATTGTATGTAATTCAGTAGTCCGATAAAATCGGCAATAGTCATCGGTATCCCATTAATCGTTGCCATTACTTTATCTCGTTCATCCCAAATATTAGACTCAATAGATTTTATCTCTTCGTCTCTTAGCTGCATCTCAAACATCTTATCCATATTCGTAGGTTTGCGTTTAAATTTTCCTTTGAGTGCATTATCCACATATTCCATCACATCGGGATTGAAAACTATCTTAGCATCTTTTGCCATATTGGTAATATATTCATAAGAGAGAGCTTCTCCTTTTTCATATTCTAATAAGAAGCGTGCTTTTCTTCTATGGGCATCAAATTCAGCTCTCGTTATAAGAGGATTCTTTTTATAATCGGTTACTTTTACAATATGATATCCAAAGAAAGATTTTAAGGGTGTGGAAATTTTATTTACCTGCATCCTAAAAACCGAATCTGCTAATTGGTTATCTAATTGATCCCACATAATCCATCCGAGATCACCTCCGGAACTTGCTAGTGCCGAATCGGCAAAAACTGTCGGAGCTAATTCTTCAAAACTTTTTCCACTTTGTATTAACTCATATATACTATCGGCTTTTTCTTTTGTTTCGGCGAATAGATGACTTACTTTTCTCTGCTCTTGAGTGAACTGATACGTCTCTTCTATTTCATCTTCTGTAATTTCTATTTTCGGTTTAATTACTTTATTATAATGAGCTTCACGCATTGCCTTATCTTTATATGCATTAATCTTTAGATCAAATAACTCATTTTTATTAATACCTTTTTTGATTGCATCCTTAGCCAAAAGACGTGAAGCAATAAGTTCATCCAAAAATTCTTCTCTTAATTTTTTAGAATCATATACATTTGGTTTCTTTAATATGTCTATGTACGCTAACTTAAATTCCTTTAACGTAATTTTATCTTTTCCAAATTCGGCAATTACCTGCCCCTTAATAAAGGAAGAGCTTAAAAATATAATCAGAAGCAGTACCGTTTTATTTTTCATTTTACTTTTTACTATGCCTTTCATTTTGCTTTTTTTCTAAACCTTTCATGAATTAACATTTTAAAAGAATTGCGTTTAGCATCACTGCCAAACGCAATCTTTAAATGTTTTTATAAAACTGATTCTAAAAAATTAATTCTATTTTATTATAAGAAGGCGTCCGACTGTTTCGCCGATTCCCGGAGCATCAATATGATATACATATACTCCATAAGCTACTTCCATATTATCTTTTGTCATTAAGTCCCATGTTTCCGATCCATCTCTCATATTATTCTCATGATCAAGAGTCCTTACCAAAGAACCATCGACTGAAAATATTCTGATAGTACATTTATCGGGTAGATTAATAAACTGTATTGCTCTGGGACCTCTTCCCGATGTATATGGATTATGTGGTTCCCATAATGCAGTTACTACATAAGGGTTTGGTACAACTTTAATATCCGCAAGTTCCTTAACTGCTACTTCTTTATTAATCTGTTGACCCTTAATTGTATAAACAAATTTCGTTTCACTATTAAATGGAAGATCAGGATAAAGACTAATTGTATCTCCGGTTCCGAGCATTCTTCCATGTTTTTTAAAGAATGTAGTATCTTCCACATCATTATTCAATAAGCTGAATGTGATGATGGTGGAATCTTTACCGACTTTCTCATAGAAGATTATATTATCTTTTGCCGAGAAGAATCCTTTCTTAGTAATTTTAGAATTAACGGTAGCATCAGAGAAACCGAACTTTGCTTCTTTCCCTGTTTGCTTATCATATACCTTGAAATTACATGGTGTTGCAGGCAGTGTTATAAATTTATTGGTAGTTGCTAATGGTAATCCAATTTTATCCGATGTATCTACAATTTCATCAAAGAATGCAATTGTATATTGACGGGGGTATTCGGTACCCGGTCTGAACCCTCCGAGAGTAAATCTGCCAAATTTAAGATCGTATCCTTCTTCTCTTTTTATTGATGATCCCCATTTGATACCATTAATAATTCCTTTGGGTTGATTTGTATATACACCCGGCTCAGGATTCTGTAAAAATATCTCCATTCCATCTATTACTTTAGTCATAGTATTGGATTTGCCATCGTTATCTTCATAAAGATTGCGGATTAATTCCATTCCGTTTGGCGTTAATTTATATTCCATGAACCAAGTAGTATCATAGCTAATATTTTTAGTTTTATTTCTAAGTACAAATCCTGTTGTAACGGTTGGTAAAAATTCATTTGGATCAGCCATATCGATCTTGCCATTGAAATCATTATCCCTTTTATCCATCGATTGGTCTAAGAACAATAACTCAAATTCATCGCTTGAATTGAATAGATCGGGATTAAGAATATTTACGCCAACGATACCGCTTGTTTCTCCGCTTCCTTGAATCTTTGGATAGACATCAAATTTAGGAGCTTCATAACCTGCCGAAGGAGCTTGTGGAATTACCGCAATAACGTTCTCGCCAAAATCGATATTACCTGCTTGATCAACATTTAAGAATATTGTTGTTTCGGTTGGTCCGATATTTTTAGTTAAGTCCCCTTTATCATAAGCTGTTACCGCATAATAATAACGGATGCCGTTTTGAACATCATTATCAACGAATGAATGAACTAATCCGGTTTCATTTCCTAAATTAAACAATACACCGTTTCCGAAATCTTCAGGGAAAAATCCATATATACCATCTATCTTATCATAAATTGCAATTGGTTTTTTGAATCTTTCATATCCAAGTCCGTCTGTTATTGATCCGGCATCACCGAATGTATAATGTGAAGCTTTATAAATCTTATAACCTTCAAAATCATATTCTCTTAAGAATCTATCAAAACTTTCTTCTGCTCCATCGTCCCAGAATAAAGTTACTTTCTTATCCCCTGCTACTGCTCTTAACTGTGGTTTGATAGGGGCGATTGCAAAGTTATAATTGGAATCGTATATCTTCTGTACTACATCCTTATTTCTAATAATATCCACTTCATCCCAACCGTAAATTAAAGCGACAGAGAAAAATTCTTTCTGACCGGGTCTAAGAGGAAAATAACCCGATGAGAATACATAATCATGGTCTGCAACTTCAACTGTGGAATTATCGAAATAACCGGGACGTGAGAAATCCCACATCTGATCGTCATTACTATATGTTAAAGTGCCGTATCGATAGAACTTGAAACTTGTTAAACCAATCTGATCGGATTCATCAACATCCACTTGATCAATATTTGGTTCACCAGGAAGATCAGCGGTTCCTGGTGTCGGAATACCATCTCCTTCGCCTGCATCTCCTGTTGCCGGTTTTCCGTCAATTCCCACATCATCAAACTGTGGGTCCCAATCTCCATCATTATCTACTAAGTCATCTCTTCTTTCATCGATTAGTAAATTATCTACTCCTTCATTTGTCAAATAATTTATTGCTAAATAATCATTATCATTAAATTCACTTCTTACATAAAGATAAAATTCGGTGGAATCCTGAGTCATCGTTCCGTCGCTTTCATCAATCAAACCATTTAGATTATTATCGATACCATCGCGTGGTATCTCGATTAGCGGAGCACCCGGAACCATTCTATAATTTTGTCCGTTGCGAGTAAAATTGATTCCGCCTACAGGCATCTGAATAATATTTCTTGTATATTTTTCGCTTTCATAATTAATTAATACTATCTGATCGCCCACTTGATACACTTTAATAAAATCTTCGACCGAATTAATTAATTTACCTGTTCCGCCACCCGGTTTTGTGAAATCATTACCATCGGCATCATTATCGATACCGTCATAAGGATTACCCGGAGATTCTAGGAATGCGAATCCTACCCAAGGTACCGGAGTATATCCTCTTACTCCCGTATTATCAATATCATAGTTTACGGCTAGACCTTTTTCGCGATAGAAACGAGCTGCATCATCAGCATATTCGTTTCCACCGCTTTCACCAAGCAAACTTCCGCTCGATGCTCCTACGTTACATCCGAAAACTGTTTTATCTAAATATAATTCTCCTATATTTCTTATATCATATAACCAAAATAGACAATCTTCTGCATCGGGATTTGACCATTGAAGCCCGCGAATTGCAAGACGAAGACCAAGTCCACCTCTTTTTGGTTCAACTGGTATTGGTCGGGGTAAATCTAATCCTTTGAGTTTTTTATCGAACTGATAGTCATCTAATACAAAGTAGCTCTCTTCATCTGCATTTTTTTGATCTTTACCAAAATATCCGTTCCAACTATTTCTCCAGCCCGGAGCACCTTTATCTTCTAATTTATCGGGCCAATATGGAGGCCAGGTAAAAGGCATCTGACTCATTGCAACTGCATTACCCGGATCTTTTTCTTTCTGCTGTAAATTCAAATAACCCGGAAGCGGTTCAAATCCTTGAAACCTTCCAAGAACGTCATGCGAAAAAATATTAGGATCCCACCCTTCGCAAAAAATCGTCGGAACTATAAATTCAAATTCTTCTTTTCCCGTTTCAGAATTTATTCCTTTGGATACTCTAAGCTCGCTTGATACGTATAATGATGTATTGCCCATCTGCACTTTACCGCTGCCGATTGGCCATTCACCTGTATATGCAACACTTTGATCCCCTTTTACAGAACCGAGTCTTCCGTTATTATGAAATGTTACACGGATTAAATTGCCCGCATGAACATTCTTTGCCCGGTGTATTACGTCTCCATGTCCCTGGTCCTGCCCATTTATTGTTATTATGCTTGCCATCAGTAATACAACAAGCAGGGTTCTAAATTTCATATTCTACTCCTTAACAATCTTTCTTAAAATGATAGTATAAGTGAAAATTTATTCTGATGATCTAATCGACCATAATCAACATTCGCATAATCGACTTTTATATCGATATCCATTAACGATACATTAACGCCGAATCCAAGAGTTAATCCTCCTTCGCGATCTTCCAATAATAACTGTCTGAATCCGCCTCTTAACGAAATTAAATTAAATAATTTTACTTCCGTTCCTATATTCAAATATTCTTTATTATCATTCGGGTGAATTGCATCTACCGCAACGATCCAATCATGCTTTTCTATACCCAGAAAATCCTTTGCAATATTTGCCGATAAGCCAACTCTGAATATTATAGGGAGCGGATATTTATCGGTCTCTAAATATGCATTAATGTTCTCGTTATTGCCTTCAAATGAATCGTTAATATCGTGCTGAACTATTACGTCTCTTCCATCCATTTGCATCTCGGTTCCGAAATTACTTATCGACATACCAATCAGAATGTTTTTGAAAAATGTTTTATATAATACACCGATATCAAATGCGAGTGATGAAGCTGATGAATGCCATATATGCTCATTAATAAACTTAGCACTTCCTCCGATTGCGAATCGATCGGTCAATGCTCTTGCATAGCTTAACCCAATAACCATCGAACTTGCGGAGACTTTCTCTCCGTTTCCATTCGGGAATGTGATTGTAGTTCTTTCAAGATCAGGCATCCCAAGATTAGCGACAAAAAAACCGATCGTACCGATACCTTCAATCGGCATTGCAAATCCGCCAAAATCATAATATAAGTCAGCTATATAATCATAGTGATTAATGATAGCTTCCATCTTAGTTAAATGTGCGATACCTGCCGCATTCCAATACATACCCGTAATATCGCTCGATAATGTTGTATATGCTTCACCCATACCGAGAGCACGTCCGCCTACACCTATTTTCAGGAATGGCGCGGCTGTCGTTCCTACTCTACTGATCGATTGAGCTGTAATAACCGTACTCATCATAAAGAGCAGAACCAAGAGCGAACTTAATTTCAAAATATTTTCTCTTTTTATCATCTTAATACCTTTAATAGGGCTGTTTGTACTATTTATCCTATTCATAACTTACTCTCAATCCTAGCTGAATATAACGTGGAGATGAATACATTCCCGGATTAGCGTAATATTCTTTTGAGCTTCCGACTTCTACCAAACGAGACCAACTTAAATAATCCTGTAATGTATAATCAGGTAATCCTGTATCTGCATATACATAATTTGCATTACGTGTATCGAGCAAATTAGTGATATCTAATATTGCTTGGAAACCGAATGAACCGACTTTGAAAGTTTTTGCTACTCTTAAATCCAAATTGAATGTAGAGGGTTTTCTTTCGCTATTTTCTTTCAATCCCGTTGCAGCGTTTCCGCCTGTTGCCTCACCTCTTGCAAATTCAGGTGTATATGGGAATCCCGATGCGTAATTTGCAATTAATGTCCCCTGCCATCCATCTTTTGCATAAGAAAGAACTGCATTTAATGAATGCGGCTGATCCCAATTTAGATTCACCAACTGAATGCGCGGTGCTTTGCCTGCCGATAGATCGTTATATGCATCCTGTGGATTTGAAGAAGTTCCATTTGCATTCATATATGTATAATCTAAATTGATATTGAATGCATCAAACCGATAACTTGTGGATAGTGTAATACCTTTTGCCACCGCATTATCTCTATTTACATAAGAGTAGTAAGTTAAACCTCTATATGTATCAACCGGATAACCAGTTCCTACCCAATCGCGTATATCTCTATAAAACGCCGTTACATGTAAAAACAAACTATTGAATAATTGCTGCTGTAAACCGATTTCATACATTACGGTTGTTTCCGGTTTAAGATTAGAATTACCGACTAAGTTCTGAGAACCTGCACCTGCCACCCAGAAATTAGGATTGGTATATAAATATTGGAATTCCGGATTCTGATAGAAATGTCCGTAAGAGAAATGGATTACACCTTCTGCTGTAATCGGGAACGATAATCCGAATCTTGGAGAGAAATGTGAATTAATATCCGCTTTTTTATACCAGAATTTTTCTCTCTCTTCTACCGTATATTTTACTAATTGATCTTCGGGAATATCGGATGAATAATTTTTATAGATATTATCTAACTTAAATGGAGAATATATCTGAGGGTCTCTTGGGTCTGCTAATACTCTTCCATCCGTATCAAAATAATCATAGCGTAAACCAATATTTATAATCAACTCTTCAAATTCTATTTTATTCTGAATATATGCCGCATATTCATTCGGTTTTGCCGAATAATATGTATGGAATGCAGATGATTTATCAGGAATAATCGGTCTATAATTTACTTCATCGAATTGAAGCGAATAATAATCTTGTTCAATATCATGGAATCTTCCCGTGGCTCCGAGCTTAACGAGATTGTATTTATCAATTTGACTTGTCAAGTCCACATTAAACGAATAGTATTTACTTGAATTTGTATTTCTACCTACGTCATTGCCCCAATAAGAATAATCATTTGGATTGCTTTTTACTTCTATATCCGAATCTCTATCGGGCTTAAACATAAACTGTTGGAAATCACCCGATTTTGTCGGCATATATCTATAATCATAAGGGTCTTCATATAGATAACTTTTATGTTTATTCGAGTATGCACTCCCCTTAAAATCTATGAATGTAGAATTAGAGAATACATAAGTAGCGGAAAATATTTGTGTATATCGATCAGTGAAATAATATCTTCCTCCGTCAGGTAAATATTTTTGTCCGCCGCCATAACTTAGATCGTCATTATAATAGATACCATAACTTAGATTTAGGCTATTAAAATTAAAGAATACTTTCGCTTGTGCGGATTTACCTTGATACCAGCTCAATGGAACTAATTTATCGTCGGGCATATCAAAAGAATGAACCGAATCCATTACCGGATTCCACAATCCCCACGGCATAAAATATCTTTTACCTCTTTGATAACCCGGTCTATATTGATATCTGCCCGCTACATAATAAGAAACATATTTCTCTATCCCCGGTACCGGACCCGATAAATTTAATTGAAGATCGGAATTTCTAAAAGGATTGTATTTATTTAGATATGGAGTTTTTGTCTGCCATGGCTTATCGCCCGATTGAAGTGCTTGATATAAATCGCGTCCATTATTAATACCATACTTGGCAAAATCAAAATCAAGATTTCCTGATTTAGTGGTTAATGCTCCCACTGCCGCTCTTGCCCAATCACCATTATCCATTACTGAATATAAATCTTCATCAAAACTCAGATTATCTCCGATATATGCAGTAGCATTAGCAGTAAATTTGTCGCTTCCTTTCTTCGTAACAATATTTACAACTCCTGATAATGCTTGTCCATACTCGGCATTAAACGTACCGGTGATTGCTTTTAATTCTTCAATCGATTGATCATCGATGCTGATTCCCGAGCTTCTATTAAGAGGATTTACTACCTGAACACCATCTACAAGGTAAGTAATTTCACTTGATCTTCCGCCTCTAATATGGAGAGCGCCATTGGCATCTTTCACGATTCCCGCCTGCATACTTAATATACTTGTTACGTCTCTTGCGGGAAGTTCTTGAATCTGATCGCTCTGCATACTTCTTTCCGATGAAGTTAAATCTTTCTGAATTACCTTCTGTGCGGTGATTGTAATTTCCTGTCCTAATGATATTGCAGTCGATGAAAGTTCAAAATCAATTTTAGTGGTTAAATCCACTTGGACTCTTACCTTTTCAATGATCTGCGGATTGTATCCAATCATTGTTGCCTTGATTGTGTATTGCCCGGGAGGAAGGTTAATCATATAAAATTCACCATCCATATCGGTAGCCGCTCCATAATTAGTACCCACTAAAACCACATTTACTCCATAAAGCGGTTCTTTAGTCTCGGCATCTATTACACGACCCGAAATCTTGCCTGTGGTGCCTGCAAAAGTATTGCTCCAGCAGATTAACATTATCGCAAGCAGCAATTTTAATGCTATTCCATTAATCTTCTTCATTTATTTCAATCCTCATTCGTTCTTATCATTTATAAAAGAATGGCAAGGATTTCTCCTTGCCATCTATAAGAACTGACTTATAATTATTTTACTAACATCATCTTTTTAGTTTGTACGAAATCATTTGCTTGGATTCTGAAAATGTAAACACCGGTTGCTAATTGACTAGCATTGAAGTTTACTTCATAATATCCTGCTTTTTGGTTCTGGCTAACTAATGTAGTTACTTCTCTTCCGAGTACATCAAATACTTTCAATGTAACCATCGATTCTCTTGGAAGATCATATTTAATCTTTGTTGTTGGATTAAATGGATTTGGATAGTTATTCGATAATGAATATACAGTTGGTAATGTATTTTCAACTGCATCATTAACTGAAGTTGGTCCATTGATTACTTCTAAATAACCCCAAGCATCGGGTCTCATCCAAGATTGATCGGTTAGTGAAACTTCGGTTTTTGCAACCGGCATTCCGCCTACTTGAACAACTAACGATCTTCCTGTATCTCCTTTATTAGGATCCCAGTCATTACCGTCAATTCTAAACGGCATCATCATTCCGTCATATACTTTAAGCATACCGGCAGAACCTGCAACTTTAGCTAATTCGATTCTTGCTTCGATAATATATCCGTCGCCTGTCAATTTTTGGAATACAACTGCTTCTACTCCATCAACTGTGGTTGGAGAACCACCATCAAGACAAACTAGACCTAATGCGTTGAAACCGATTCTATAATCACCGTTTGCTTTCTGGAAATTCTTTTCATGTAATGTCTGAAGTTTTTCTGCTCCATAGAATCCCATATAGAATTCGAGTGCATCACCTTCCCATGCCTGCTGTGCTTCATCTGTTCTTAAATCGTCATCAATTACTTCTGCTGCAATGTATAAATAATTATCATCGATCATAAAGCGTGTTTCAAAATTCATATCGGTTGATTCGCCTGTCCAATCCGGTGCTGTGGCATCTGCATATCCGCCTGATTCTGCTTTAATCGGATCCGGCATAAGAGTCATGAAATCTGAATTATCACCATCTAACTGCCATGTAGAAGCAAAATCTTTCTGATAATGTACTTTGAATGTTTCTGATGTTTTTACCGGAAGTGGACCAAATTTTCCGTCAGTTGTAAGAGCGGTTTCTTTCGTTCCGTCAAATGCCGTCATTGCAAAATAGTAATTAACTATTCTTCCGTCTGTTGTATAAGGTCTATAACCATAAGCTTCCATTCCATGAGGAATACCTTGAACAATTTTTTTAACTTTTGCTGAGCTAAGATCTGTTATCGGTTCTTCGCTTACATATAAATTGTAGGTTTCTGTTCCGAGTGTATTATCTAACCAAGTTAATTTTACGTATTGATAATCTTTACCTGTTTGCATTGTAAATGTATTAGCTGTTGCTTCAATCTTAGGTGTGGAAACAGTACCCTTAGGTTCTTGAACGTTCCAGATTGTTAAATTATCAAATAAGAAATCACCTACAAATGCGTTTGCATTCGGATGATAAACCTGAACGCCTACTGTAACAGGTTTTGATGAATCAGCGATTGATTTTGCTCTAAGTGCTGCTGTAACATCAAATCTGAGTTGCCCCCATTCGCCCGGTTTCAATCCAGTTTTTAAAGTATCACTGATTGATTTTGGAGTTTCGTTCCACCCACCTTCAGGACCATTGACGATTATACCGACTTGACCTGTTCCATCTGCATTAATTCCTGCAGGAACGTAAACATCAAGTGTTACATAAGTAGCTGCTAGTTTTGTCTCTTTATCAAAAATAACTACACTTTCTTTTTTAAATGCAATTTTTCCGTCACTACCGGCTTGTGAAAAATCAGTACCAACTTTAAGAACGCCTTTATTATCAACAACTGCTCTTTCGATTGTAGTTCCAGATCCGCCAAACCATTTTACAAATCCTTGAGTCTTAGCTGCTGCGGATTCAAAATTGGATACAACCCATTTTGCACCGGTTGCAGCACTAATTAAGGAAACATTATCTACATAAATACTTCCGGTAAATCCCGGAGCTTTTGCGAAATTAAATTCAATTCCAATTTCTTCTAAATTTCCTTTAGTAGCATCAAAAGTATTATCTTTTGCATGAGCTACGTCTAACAAGAAATGAACAGGATACCATGAATCTTTTGTGATTTTCTCGCTTGAATAAACTACATCGCTCCATTTCCATCCCGGACCTTGTGCCCATACTTTAATTGCAATTGAATCAGGCGTGCCTGCAGGTAACCATAAATACCATGTAATTGCTTTTGCTTCTTTAGCATCAACAGCAGATTTTTTAATTACTGCTTGGTTATTGCCTGCTAATCCTGTTACGTTTACTTCCATTACACCTGCACTCTTAGCAGATGGATCAGGAACATTTAAAACTGTAAAATTAACGTCTCCCCATCCTTTTGTAAATCCCTGAGCGTCAGTTTCAAAATTACCGATTACTTTTGGTTCTGCACCAAAAATGCTTACATTATCTACATAAATTGAACCGGTATATCCTTCAGGGAATAAAAATTCAATACCCATCTCTTCAAAATTTCCTGCTTGTGGATCAAATCCTGCATCCTGAATATGTGCTGCTTCGATATCAAAATAAACTGGGAACCATTTTTCTTTTACGACTTTATCGGCTGTATATACGTTATCTTTCCAATGCCAACCGGCACCCTGAGCCCAAACTTTAATTTGAACATCTGCGGGTGTTGAAGCAGGTAACCATAAATAATAAACAACTAAATTACCTTTTGAACCATCAACCTTTTGTTTCTTAAGAACTGCTTGTCTATTACCGGAAACGGCTGTAACGTTTAATTCTAAAACGCCGGTTGATACACCGGATGGATCCGCTATTTTATTTAATGAATATGTTGCGTCTCCCCATCCTTTTTGAAATGCACCATCGTTCTCTTCAAAATCTGCAATTACTTGGGCATTTACAAAACCGGAAATTAGGAACATGCCTACTAACGTAAGTATGGCTTTTTTCATGAATCCTCCTATTAGATTTATTACTATTGTTTTAGTTTATAATCAATAATTTGATTAAGCTGCTTTATTGCATACTTATATAATATGTCAAATATGATGCCATTATCGAGTTATGGATAATGGCTAGATATTGCTTATTTTTTGATTCGGTTCTCGATTATCTATTTATTAATTTGATAAAACTTATCATATAGATAAAAGACTACCAACTATCCGTTCTAAATGATGAAGCCGGTAATCTCTCTTGATTGAATAAAGTCCCCTCTAATATATCTCCCCAGCAATATCGAACAGCAGCCGGTTCTTTTACCACTTTTGAGCTTATAATTAATTCATTTCCATCCACTTTCACTTCTGCATCATAAAAAACTTTATCTGCACCCGCTATTTGGAAATTATTTTTTCCGTCTATCGGTTTAAGTTCTAAACCTTGACCATAATCGAAAGAAAGAATTGCTTTCCCACCTTCGATTCGCATCTCTTTATATATCGGTCCCGAATATGGAATATTTATTCCATAATCTTTATTTAATGCCCAAGCGGCTAATCTCTCACCTACGGACTTTTTATTTCCGGGATGAATATTTTCAATATTCCCGATATCCATCGTAACTGCCATTCCGGTATTGGGAATTGATAGACTTTTTAATTGTGCCTCTCTTAAATATTGCGAGTTTGTTCCCACTCCATAACGATATGGAGCAATTTGAGTGTAATAAAATGGAAATTCGCCACTTTGGAAGTCATTTCGCCAATTATTTATCATTATTGACATTAATTTGGAGTATTCCGCTGCGTTTCCCACATTAGATTCACCCTGATACCAAATCGCACCTTTTATCTTATATGGTACTAATGGCGAAATCATCGCATTATATAACGCAGTCGGTGTGTGAGCCGAAAGATTGATTGCAGATTTTGGTCTATTAAAATATTCCTCTCCTTTTGCACCATAAACAAAGAATCTTCCGCCAAGATACTCGGCTACAGATAAATATTTCCATTTACCGAAGATATAAACCGGCTCCCCTCCCTCTTTATTGCTTATTTTCATCATCTCCTTTGTACCGTAAATACCGCCGCCGCCTTGATTATCCAATACCCTTACGGCGATTGTAAGTTCATTTGAGGTAACCAATTCTTTAGCGATAGTATAAACCCTTTGAGTCTGCCAAAATCCTCCCGTTTCATAAGAGCCGACTTTCTCTCCGTTTACGTAAGTAATATCCATATCATCGATCGGACCAAGCTCAAGTGATAATTCTTTTCCAATCCATTCTTTTGGAATTTCAATTTTTTTTCTAAACCAAATTACACCGTCATATTCACCAATATTGGTAGTTTCCCACGTTGCGGGCAATTTCAAAGTTAGCCATTTGCTATCGTCATATCCGGGTTTGGAACATTCGGAATCATCAAAATCGAGATTTTTGAATTTTTCTAATTCCGGCTTGCTACTTACGTCAATAACTCTGTGAGATTCCACCCAATTCATCAATTTTGTAAAATCGACTTTGCTCGATTCCAGATTCAGCTTAAAATCTTTGTATTTATCCAGTTTTGTGAGAGCTTCGGCACTTATCCAAGATTCAATCTCCGTGCCGCCCCAGCTAGTATGAATTAAACCGATAGGCACTTTCAATTCATCATATAGTTTTTTGCCGAAGAAATATGCAGTCGCACTAAATGAAGGAGTGGTTTCGGGATTAGATTCTAACCAAGTTGCCTTGCAGTCCTCTTCTTTTTGAGTGGAATATGCTCGTGTAACTTGAAATAGACGAATTGTGCTTGAAGCTGAATTAGCGATGGCTTCTGCGCCTCCTTCAATTAAGTCTTTCGGAGGCCAGCCGCTTAATGGCATCTCCATATTCGATTGCCCCGAACAGACCCATACTTCTCCCGACATTACATTTTTGTAAGTTATTTTTTCATTTCCCATTGCTACTGAAATCGAAAAAGGTCCTCCCGCTTTTGGAGTTTTGAGATTAATGTTCCATTTGCCGGAAGCCTCCACAACGGTGCTCCCCTTTTCACCCCAGCTTGCTTCAATCTCTATCTTCTCACCGGGAATTCCTTTACCCCAAAGCGGTACTTCAGTATCCCTTTGAACTACCATATTATCGGAGAAAACAGCCGGCATCCATAGTCCCACTTTCTGAACTCGCTCCACTTCCTGCGGGTTATTTTGCTCAGAATAGTTGGTCTTGTACTGAGTTAGTCCGGTAAAAATAATGGAGGACTCAATTATATCCCGTACCGGATTAATGATGTTATACGGTGTTACTTCGATATTCGGACTCGCAGTCTCTCCGATGTTCAGTCCCCGATTTAGGGTACCGTAGTGTGTTAATTCAGAGATAGCAACAGCGGATTTTTCAAAATCCCCCACCGGATAAATATTATTACTAGCTAAGAATATTATTACAATAGCTAAAAGTGAAAAATACTTTTTCATAATTGACTTCTTTATTTTTTGTATGTGATTTCTATTCTGCTTATTTGAACGCCGTCATTTAATTCTACTTTCAAAAATTTTGTCCCTTCGCTTTGAATATCATCCGTCAAACGAACTGCATCAAAAAATCCATAATCATTTTTAGCAAATGAGAATACCTCTTTGCCCGGTGTAAATTCGGATAAATCCGCAACCGAGCTTCCCTTTAATAAACTAATAGTACTATCCGTTTTGGAGACAAAATAATCCACTTGAATTTTTACTGCATTGCCCGGTATTTGATATATTATATAGCTACCGCTGTTTCCGGTTAATCGACTTCTATCCTCTTTTGCTTTACGAATATCTTCCGAAACGAGAAGTTTTAATTCTCCCTCCTTCTGAAAAACTTCATCGAAATTTTCCATCTCGTCAACAATCATTTTTTCTGTTACTTCCACCGGACCGATTATATTAGAGTATCCCGAAACTCCCGATTCATTCTTTGCATTTATTCTATAAAAATATCGTTTCCCGAATTCGGCGGTTTTATCGTTATATAAAGGACGATACTGATATTTGCTATCATCGGCATTCGCATCTATTACAACCCAATCATTTGCGTATTCTTCTTTTCTTTCGAGTGAATAGGACTGCGCACCGGTGGAACCCTGCCACGAGATCAACCCTACGTTTTTAATTTCTAACATATTCGGTGCCTCCGGAATCGGCATTTGTGCCTGAGGTAATCCATCTATCTGAAAAGCCTTTTCTCGAGCTATCTCAAGTACTGCTTTTTCGTCATACCA
>CALDDL010000329.1 GCA_937936675.1 uncultured bacterium | reverse complement strand
AACCAACCGTTAGGAATACCTTTATCTGTTAATCCCCCTTCAAAGCTAGGATTAACTATAATATTTTGACCGAACAATAATACCGGGAAGAAACAAAGACTGAACAATAACATTTGTAACTTTTTCATTAAAAATCTCCCATTGTTTTAGATGCAATGCATATTCGGTTATAAATGATTTTTATAGACATCACATTTTTTTAATATTTCAATTAACTATTTACTTATCTATAAATGGATACTTTTATATTAATAGGAACTAAGGAGAATGAATTGGATACCAATCCATTCCCCTTAGGACTATGAGAAACTATTTAAGTAATAACATCTTTTTTGTGTTAACGAATGAACCCGCTTGGATTTGGAAGAAATATACACCACTCGATAATTTAGACCCATTAAAGTTTACTTGATATTTTCCTGATTTTTGATTTTCGCTTACCAATGTGGAAACTACCTGACCTAGAATATTGAAAACTCTAAGTGTAACGAATTCCGGATTCGATAAAGTATATTCTATCTTAGTTGTAGGATTAAATGGGTTAGGATAGTTTTGTGATAAACTATAACTTACTGGCATAGCATCTTGATATTCATCTTCTACATCTGTAACAATTGTGCTTTGAGAGAATTGATCAACGCCTTCTAATTTATCAATTACAACAGTATATTCCGTTGAAGTTGCTTGTGGATTTCTTATGTAGAATCTAATCTGATCAATATTAGCTAAATCACCATAAAGCTGTTCATTTGTACCAACATTAGAAGAAAAGATTGGGTTATCAGTATTATTTCCTAAGTATCTGAAACCGCCTACCGAATCAGCAGCGAACAAAACGCCTACATGAGTCCATCCTGTATTCTTTAGTGTAAATGGAGCACTTTCCCACATCTCATTGCCGTTCATTAACCTAAGTACAATTGTATTATCGGATCCATCCCCTTTTAACCAATATTGCATACCTGCTTTAAGAGCGGAGAAATTTAATCCCGGTAAAATATTTCTTTTTCTTACCGCCGTATATCCGTTGGCACCATTATAAGTAATAGCCATTGATTTTGCACCGCTTTTTACTTCGGTTTCATTTAATGCCAATCCCACACTACCGCCGCCGAATTGGTTCCATGCTGTTTTCAAGTTATCTGAATCAGAATAATTTTCAAAATCATCCGCACTTTCGGGAGCTAGTGGAGGGAATTTATCAACGGCATATATGCCATCTATACATATTGATCGTCTGACCGAATCGATATATGCAGGATGAGGTTCATTTATGTATGGAGGAATTGGCGAATTGAAAAATCTTTTATCCACTCTTACTTCCATAAGCATATCTAAACTTGCTCTTAATTGTTCGTCTGTACCCGGATTAGCATCCCAGATAGTAGCATTTGGATCATTACCTAACCAACGGAATCCATTAGTGCCGCTAATTTTAAATGGAATAGTAACTTGATGCCAATTTGTATCTTCTAATGATATCCAATTCGAACCCCAAAAATTATTCTGAGCATCTTGCAATCTAAAGAAGAATAAATCTTTAGTGCCATCACCTTTTAATAAGAATTGAAATCCGCCATTTTCTGCGATAGCACCAAGCTTTGGAATTTTATATAATACTTGTCTGCTTCTGAAAGCAACTCCCCAAGTGGTTCTCTCTTCGGTTTGGAAAACCCATTCTGCATTTTTATATCCTTCAGGTGCTAAATCATTTCTTCCTAATTCATAATCTAAAGTGCCGTATCCGAATCCCTGCCATTTTGTTTTGAAATCCACCGAAGATACATATTCTTCATAATCAGCAATCTTAATTGCATTTACTCCATGAGGGGGCATAAAATCTACGGCACGGAAATCATCAAAATAAATTCTTTTAGGAGTTTTATCATTTGCATCTGGTTTATCAACTAAGATTTGGAAACGAGTAATATGATTCATGCTTGCGGCTAATTGTTCTTCTGATTCTTCGTAACCGCCTTTGTTATCCCATAAATGTAGTCCATAATATCCTTCTTTATCCAGAATAAATGGGACATAAACGATATGCCAATTCGTGTCTTTAAGAGATATTGCCTGTGATCTCCATATAGCATAAGAATCAGCATTTTTTTCGTTATAGAGTCGCATTCTGATGATATTATCAGTACCATCACCTTTTAGATAAAATTGAATTCCGGCTTTTGTAGAGCCTAAATCTAATGGGAAGAATGATGCATCATCAATTTTTCTTTCTGCTACTCCGCCCCATGTACTTGTCTCCGAGCTATAAACGTACTTAAAATAGTTAATACCTCCCGGAGCTACCTTTGCTGAAGTATCGGTTACAACTTCAAAATCTTTTGATGCAAATCCGAATACTCTCCAATGAGCACCTAATTCTGCATTAGTAGTGTAGCTCTCAAAATTCTCAAGAACCTTTGTTTGTGCTTTACTATCAATTATTGAAAGTAAGAAAATAGACATTGTGGTAACTGCCAGAAAAAGTAATCTTCTTTTGTTCATTTAATTCTCTCCATTTTCTTTAAGATTGTTTTTTAGAATAATCATCAGTCATTTCTAAAAATTTTCGGGACATTAGTCCTTTACAAATAATTATTATTTCTTTAGAAATAAGATAGCAATATTTGCTAGTTTTGTCAATAACTTTTTATATTAATTATAATAAGTAGGCTCGTTTTTACTATTTAGTTGGGATATTTATAATATATTATTTAATTACTATGCATTTTAATCGTTCATGAGAATTACTAATTTTTATACTTTTGAACTAAAAATGCTCTGTCTAGTTTAGGGATTCTTTTCGCTGTGAGTTAATATTTTTGCAGAATAAATTCTATGTGGTAAAATTTAGTTTTGAAAATTAATTAATTCTCAGACCATTTTGGTGAGTGATATGTATATGATTATTATGAAAATGCCTTATCTATATTATGCTTTTATAGATAAGGCATTACGTGAGGTTCTAGTTAGTCTGAAGTTTGCGTATCTTATTTGCTAGTAAGACAATCGTTATTACAAAAGAGATTAAGCATAATATAATAGTACCAATAATAAACGGGTATTCACCATTAAATCCATTTACCGATAAATGTTTATATAAAATACCACTATAAGCCCAAATGAATACTAAAATATATGCACCGCACTGATCTTTAAATCCGCGCAAATTACCAATCAC
>CALDDL010000328.1 GCA_937936675.1 uncultured bacterium | reverse complement strand
CTATTCGAAATTTCGCCCTTCGAGAAAGATACTGCCTGATCATATTTGCTCCGTACTATTTTCTTTTTCACTGCCTTTATTAGTGGTGCTGCAGCTACTTCTCCAATATTGAGCAGTCCATCGATGAATAAAATGCCCTGTTCGGTTACTCCTTTTCTTATTACGCCGATTGGTTTTTCGATCTCTGTAATTGCTTTTCCGGGACAGAAATAAGTGCACGCTCCGCATCCATGACACATCTCATCGATTAACGTAATCTCGAATTTAAGATTTATTAAAGCATTAAACTCGCATACCTCAACACATTTACCGCAGATTGTGCATTTATAGGGGTCAATTTTCGGGAGAAGTTTTGATACAAATTCTTCGGTGTTAATTTTCGGTTTTAAAAGGAGATGACCGTTTGGCTCTTCCACATCGCAATCGATATAAACACTATTCGGGATAATGGAAGCAAGACTCGCCGCAATGGTTGTCTTGCCAGTTCCACCTTTCCCCGATGCTATGGATAGAATTACTTCTTTCATTATACTTAATTTTGCCCGAAACCTTTACCATTTCCCTGTCCCTGACCTTCGCCGAATCCGGCAGCATTACCGGCACCGTGCCCATGGCCTTCGCCGAATCCTCCGCCTTGACTATTACCACCGCTATTACCGATAGCATGTTCTTGACCTTTGCCGAATCCGCCATCTGTATAATTAACCTGACCTTCAGTTAAACCTCCATCATTATCGATAGCATGAGCTTTGCCGAATCCGCCGCCTTGACCATTACCACCGCCATTGCCGTGTCCTTCTCCATGACCGTGTCCTTCGCCATGGTGATGTTCATGCTTGCAGGTATCATAACCAATAAGTTTTCCGTCCATAAAACGTTCTACTGCATCATTATAGACCAATCCCGGAGCAGTTATAACTTCGATACCAAAATTTGTGAAATTATTTATTGCTTTTTGTCCCATTCCGCCGGCAATAATTGCGCTTACATTAAATTGCTTTACGTATCCCGGTAATTGGCATGCTCCATGATGTCCGCCTGCTAATGGATTGAAAAATGTTTCAGTTTTAACTATATTTTTTTGATCGTCAAACTCGCATACAACAAATTTTGAACAATGACCAAAATGATCAGCCACTATCTCACTGCCGCCTGTTTCTTCAATTGCTACTGCTATTCTTTTGTTCATAACTTTCCTTTGAAATAAAATGTTTGTCTTAACTATTGCATTAATCGTTCCAATGCTGAAAGTACCTTTTTGTGGACAATTTGCATTATTTCTTGAATATTAATATTGCAAGATTGCAACATACATTGCTATGGCATTTTAATAATGCAATAAATTTATTAAATTGCAATGGTGAATTGGAGTGAAAAATGAAAGAAGTGCAACACATTATAAACAAGAATAGAGAAGCTATTGTAATTCCTGATGGAATTGCAGTTATTGGAAAAGAACTAAAAATAATCGTTTTTAATGAAGCTGCCTCACGAATTACCGGCTTCGAGGAAGATGATATTGTCGGTTTCGATTATGGGCTTATCTTTCCCAAAGATGAGGAAATAATCAACTATATAAACGAGGCGCTGACCAAAAATCTTGTATTCACGAACATTTCTACGCAGATAATCAACAAAAAAGGAGATGTAAAAAAAGTTCTCGCTTCGATTACTCCAATTACAAATGGGCAGTCTGTCTTAAGTGTCGTTTTTGTTTTCCGTGATACGAATGAGATGCTTTCCCTTTCGAAAGAACTCGAAACTAAAACTACCGAGCTAATAAATCAAAAAAATAAACTTGATGCAATTTTTAATAGTAATATCGAAGGCACTTTTACGATTGATAGTGATTGGAATGTAACTTCCTTTAATAATTCTGCCGAAAAGATTACGGGTTATAAGAAGACGGAAGCAATCGGTAAAAAATGTTGGGATATTTTTGGTTCTTCTTTATGCCAAAATGGCTGCCACATGGAGCAAACTCTTAATAACGGTAAAGCGATGATCGGCAATGAACTGGAAATTATTCATAAGAGTGGTAAGAAAATACCGATTCGCGTTAACTCTTCGATTTTGCTGAATAATAAAAATGAAAATATCGGAGCAGTAGAAACTTTTATCGATATATCAGAAATTAAAAATCTCTCTTCTCACTTAAACGAATTTTATAAATATGAAAATATTATCGGCGGGAATAAAGAGATACGGAGTATATATAATTTGCTCGAGAGTGTTTCTCAAACCGATAGTTCGGTACTCATTACAGGGGAAAGCGGAACAGGAAAAGAATTGGCGGCACGCGCAATCCATCTTAATAGTCCACGCAAAAAAAATCCATTTGTGGCGGTTAATTGCAGCGCATTTGTGGAGTCGCTTATCGAGAGCGAGCTCTTTGGGCACGAGAAAGGTGCTTTTACAGGTGCCGTAAAAAGTAAAATCGGAAGATTCGAACTTGCTCAAGGGGGCACAATTTTCTTAGATGAAATTGGTGATCTCTCGGTATCGGTTCAGACAAAACTTCTCCGCGTATTAGAGACTCGTGAATTCGAGCGTGTGGGTGGAAATAAACCAATTAAAATGGATGTGAGAATTATTGCAGCCACTAATAAAATTCTTTCGGATGAAATTTCCGAAGGACGTTTCCGTGCCGATCTATTTTATCGTATTAATGTTGTCAATATTCATCTTCCGCCACTTAGAGAAAGAATGGACGATTTTCCGCTTCTTATAAATCACTTTATCTCTAAGTTCAATAAAAAGTTTGGTAAGAATATTAAACAATTTTCATCTTCTGCTTATGATATTTTGTTAGAGCAAGAGTGGGAAGGGAATATCCGTGAATTAGAAAACGTGATTGAACATTGCTTCGTTATTTGCAGCAATGAAATAATTCAACTCGAATGTCTCCCAAAAAGATTGAGAGAGGGTGAGCATAATAAACTTACTCATAATACTAATTCACCTCTCGGATTTAAAGATGCAGAAAGGCAGTTGCTTATTTCGGTTCTAAAAAAGAATAATGGTAACCG
>CALDDL010000327.1 GCA_937936675.1 uncultured bacterium | reverse complement strand
TATCTAATTGATAGAAGAATACTAATAAAATAAATATAATCAACATATAGGAGGTCGAATGAATAAAGAACAACGGATAAATTATATCCTGTTGGCATTTTTTACATTTTTTCTTTTCAGCGGAATAATTTATTCCCAAAATACATTCTTCACAAATCAAGTACCGGCTTCAACGGGGAATGATAGTGATTATGAATTGGGAACTAAATTTAGCTCTGATCTACTCGCTAATGTCAATGCTATTCGCTTTTATAAAGCGGCGGGTGAGACAGGCACTCACACAGGGAAAATATGGGATAATTCCGGCTCCCTCTTAGCTTCAGTTACGTTTACCAACGAAACAGCTTCCGGCTGGCAATCGATGAATCTTTCTTCTCCTCTACTCATCCAGCCAAATACGGTTTATACCGTTTCTGTTAATTCTAATGTTATCTATCCGATTACACAAAATGAATTAGCAAGCCAAATTTCTAATTCCTTTCTCCATTCGGTAGTAGGGGGTAATGGCGTATTTAATGAAAATCCGGGTTCTTTCCCGTCTCAATCTTATAATAATTCAAATTATTATGTGGATATTTCGGCAGCCGCACTAAATACTATCTTTACTACTCAACTTCCTTCACAAGGCACCTTTAATGACGGTCCTTATGAAATGGGTGTAAAATTCACTACTTCTCAAATTGCTAAAGTAAAGAATTTTAGTTTTTACAAAACGGCAGGTGAATCGGGTGCTCATATCGGAAGATTATGGAATAGCACCGGTACTCAATTAATTTCTGCACCGTTCAGTACAGAAGTTGGAACAGGTTGGCAATTATCCGATCCCCTAAGTTTCTATATCTTTCCGGGAAATACTTATACCGTTTCGGTTAATTCAAATACCGAATATGGTGCAGTCGGATTAAATTCACTAGATAATGCTGTTACTAACGGAATATTAAGTACAGTAGTTGGCAATAATGGAGTTTTCTCCGGTGCTCCGGGTACGGCAGGACAGTTTCCAAATTTCTCATTTAATAACAATAATTATTTAAGAGATATTGTTGTCGAGCCGGTTTATACTCCTGCAATTCCAACGGCTTTATCTCCACTAAATAATGCATCCGGAGTATCAATCGAACCGGTTCTCTCATGGTCTCCGGTAGCTAATGCACTTTCATATAATTTGCAGGTATCCACGGATCCTAGTTTCTCTACATTTTTGGTAAATGAAACAGGCTTGACAAATACCACTTACTCATTAGGCACGCTTAACAACGCAACGACATATTACTGGCGAGTATCCTCGGTTGGTGAACTATCTTTGACTAATGGTTTTAGCTCAAATTTCAGCTTCACTACGGTAAATAGTGTCCAAGTTGTTTTATCCTATCCGGTAAATGGTGTCGAGCTTTTTACCTTAACACCAACTGTTTCATGGTATATGCCGATGGGTGGTTCTTGGAAATACGATCTCTTCTTATCTACATCATCAAATTTCCTCGCTCCGCAAATTATTCCAAATATTAGCTCTACGAGTCAAGTAATTAATAACTTGGTTCCGGGCACTTTATATTATTGGAAAGTGAGAGTAAAAACTGCTGCGGGTATTGTGGTTACTTATTCGCAAGTCGGTACTTTCAAATCATTCGGCAAGGCAGTAAAACCGGTTGCTTCGTATCCTATCGGTAATCCTGTTTTGAATACTTTCGTACCGACTTTATATTGGTACCTCAATGAAGGATCCACAGGTCTTACTTATGAAGTAGAAGTAAGAGAAGGAATGCCTGCATCATTAACAGATGTGGCAACTCACGGGAATATCAATGCTCACAATCTTACCGTAACCCTTCTCCCGGGCAAGCAATATTCATGGCAGGTACGCTCTAAATCTGGTTCTGTTTATTCCGATTGGTCAGCTCCGGCAAGTTTCAAAACAATTCCATTGCCGACTCTTGTTGTTCCAACTCCATCTTGGCCCGTTGGAAATGCCTTAGTGTATTCAACTTCTCCAACACTATATTGGTATCTTGGTGCAGCATCCACCGGTTTAACTTATCAGGTGGAATTTGTTGAAGGTCTTGCAACTCCATTTTCAGGCATTCCATCAATAACAAATATCAATGCATTATCGGTTGCTCTGAGCAATCTAAATGCAGGTACTGATTATAAATGGAGAGTCCGTTCCACAGATGGAACAAACTTTTCGGCTTGGTCAAATGCAGCAGCTTTCAAAACTATTGCTCCTACTTCGGTAAGCCCCGTTATTCCATATCCATCATTCCCGGTTGGCGGTCAGTTGGTTTATTCAACTACTACTTCCCTTAATTGGTATCTGATGACTTCTTCTGCCGGATATACTTTTGATATTGAATTTTCAACAGGTGCTCTCACCGGTACTCCTAGTGTAACTGGAATAACCTCGTTAAGTTATAATCTTACTTCTCTTACGGCAGGTGCAACTTACAAATGGAAAGTCCGTTCTAAACTAAATGGAGTTTATTCAGCATGGTCAGCCGAACAAACATTCGTTACTGTTAATTCTGCACCGATTGCAGCAAAGCCAATACTTTCATGGCCTATTGGAGGTGTAACCGTTTATACAAATTCTCCGAATCTTTCATGGTTCTTAAATTGCGGTTCTGCAGGTTTAACATATCAGTTGTTGGTTGCAAATAATAGTGGATTTACAGGTGCTGCAGTTCATAATCCTGCCGTTAATCAATTCCAATTAAGCGGATTAACTTCAGGCACTACATATTATTGGAAAGTCCGCTCTTATGATGGATCTGTCTATTCTAGTTTCTCTGATGTAGGCGTTTTTGTTACTCTAGCTACTAATGCATCTGTCGTACCAATTCCGGCAAGTCCTTCAGGCGGTGTTGAAATTGCAACTACTCCAATGCTATCATGGTTCTTACCGACTGCTTCAGAAGCATCTATTTATGAGCTTCAATATTCTAAAGATTCTGAAATGAATAATTCAATCAGAATCGAAACTGAAGATGCGAATACTACACTCAATAATCTTGATGCGGGAGAAACATATTTCTGGAGAGTTCGTTCTAAAAATAATAGCGGTGAATATTCAGAATTTTCTGAAATCGCTCAATTCAAATCAAGCGGAGTTACTTCTGCTGAAAAATCGGAAAATATTCCATCTGAATATGAATTAAAACAGAATTATCCGAATCCATTTAATCCGACTACTATTCTCGAAGTTTCTATTGCAGAAACAGGTTTCTTCTCGCTTGATATTTATAATTCTCTTGGCGAGAGAGTAACGAATCTTGTAAATAAGAATTTGGATAGAGGAGTACATAAATACACATTCGATGCAAGTAATCTTTCTTCGGGTATTTATTTCTATCGACTAACAGGTAATAATGTTAATTTAATTAAAAAGATGGTCTTAGTCCGTTAGAGGGTGAGAAGTAAAATAGCAGTCGAAAATCTAAAGTCCGGTTTAATGCCGGACTTTTTTTATTGCATCTAAGTATTACAAGTTGAATTATGTATAGCTTACGAATTTTATTGGAGTTTTATATTAGCATTTTAGGGTAAAAATATTGGGATTGTTTTTATATTGCATTAAGTATATTTTCACCAGTAACCTCCTAATATAAGGGTGATCTCATGTCAAAATTTAACTATTTAGCTTTTTTACTTATCATTTTATTCTCACATATCATTTCTGCACAATCCAAGGATGTTTACTTTTCTACAATCGAAACCGATAATCTGAAATTATGGTATGGACTTGATAATACAACCGCAATAAATCAAAAAGGTAATTCCGGGTTAGAATTAAAACAATACAATAATGGTACCGCAATTTATTGTGCAAATTTGTATTGGGGTGGTTTTATTAATTCTAAATTCGAAACAGGAGGTACAATTTATTGGAGAAATTCTTTACAGCCCGGTGAGTATATATATCATGATAATCCAATCGCAATGGCAGCTCAAAATCACTCTTTTAAATATTCTCCTAATTGGAGAAATATTACCGATCCACAAAAGAAAGAAGAATATGAAAACGGATTCTATAATTGGAGAGTTGATATTGGAGCTCCATTTTATGATTCAGATAAAAATGGATTATATGAACCTCGCAAAACTAATGATGCTCCGGGAGATATCGAAGATGAGATGCATTGGTTTGTTGTCAATGATATGAATTCCGATAAATCTAATGAGTATTTCCTTTCAGAACCATTTGGTATTGAATTACAAAAAACATTATTTACAGTTAATTATGCTGAATTTAAGGATGTTGTTTTCGAGAATACTGTAATTATTAATAAAGGTAATAATAGAATAGATAGTATGTATTTTTGCATATTCTCTGATAATGATTTAGGTGATGGAGGGGATGATTTTGTCGGTGTAGATACTACATTAAATTTGGGTTTTTCTTATAATAGCAAAAATAATGATGCTGTTTTTGGAGATGCTCCACCCGCTGTTGGTCATTTAATTCTTGAGTCCCCTTTAAAATATAATGGGAATAGAAACATCTCCTCATTTTTGCCAAATTATAAAAATAATCCAAATTGGACTCATGATATAGCATCATATACAGAAAAAGGAAAAGGGGAGATATATAATTTATTAAACGGTAGAATGAATAACGGAAGGTATTTTATTTCTCAAATTGATGACAAGCCAACCATATTTCCATTTACAGGTGATCCCGAATCTAAATCAGGCTGGTTTGAAAATGCCGATTATTTTAGCGCAAGCGATAGAAGATACCATATTAATATGGGTCCGATAACATTCAATCCGGGCGATAAAGTCAATATTCTCGATGCAATTTTAGTTGCAAGAGGGAATAGCAATCTTAATAGTGTTACGAAACTAAAAGAATTAGCAGCAAAAGTAATTCTATTATATAAGACCGGTGAATTGGTTACAGATATAGATAGAGAAAACGAAAAAGAAATCCCAACAGAATTTCTGCT
>CALDDL010000326.1 GCA_937936675.1 uncultured bacterium | reverse complement strand
GTATAAAACATTAAGTCATTCGTTAAGTAAGTAAAACCAAAAGATCCGGCATAATCACCTTCTGAATTATTTATAGAACGTGCTAATTGATATGCGAATTGATATTCCGGTTGTCTGAAAGCACCATCTATATCTATTACACCATTAACGTTTCCGGGAGTTTGCTTGCCTACAAATAATACACCGATAGTTGAATTTTCTAAAATAGTTTTTTTTACACGTCCCGAAGTAAATAGCGCAGCTTCTTCGATCATCTTAGTATCGCCATCCATATATTGAGTTTCAGCAGTACGTGCAGCAAAACCTCCATATTCCCAATCGCCAATTCTTCCGGATGCTTTTGCCCCAAATGTCAATGGCACTTCCGAGCCATCGGGCAATCTCTTACCAATGCGGCGCGAATAAAATAAATCCATCGGACGATAGAAACCGGTATTGCGCTGCCTGCCTGCAGGCATAAAAATTTCATTTCCTTGAACAAAGAAAGGTCGTCTTTCACTAAAGAAAGTTTCATAGCGCGAAATATTAAATTGGAATGGATCAGCTTCAATCTGAGCAAAGTCGGGATTGATTGTAGCATTTAAGGTTAGTTGTGCAGAAGGATTATAGAAAACATCTAAACCAACCTGCGGTTCAATATCATATTTTCCGTCTCCTTGATAAGTTGCTTTGCTTAGTCCAACGGGATATATTTCTAAATTAAGACCTTCGATTGTGGGCTTAAAATCACCTAGTAATAATTTTCCGAATTTAGAAATTCTTTGTCCCTCGCTTTTTTCATATTCGCACCAATATTGATCTTCTTTATTTATGGGTCGGTAGCGGTCGAAATCTAATCCCCATTGATTAAGATCATTATTGTATTGAATCGATTTATAGGGAATTTCCATTTCAACGACAAAACCCCAGTCATAAATTTTAGAATCGGCAAACCAGATACCATCCCAGCTATAATCTCTATTACGTGCATCATCGATAAGGCGGCAATCTGCTTTCACCCCTGAAGCAGACACTGCGAATTTATAAGCACTTTTTTGATCTCCGAAAGTATCAATCATAAAAGAAACTACATCACCGCTAAAATCATCCAATTTACCTGTGAAGTTTTGAATGTTTTCTCTCTCGTCATAGGAGATAATCAAGCAATAGATTGCATTTTCGGTTGTTAGAACTTTCGCTGTTGTTTTTCTGGTAATTGGCTGATTATAATATGGAGCGAGTTGAAAAAAATTGGTAGTAGAATCAGCATCTTTCCACGCATCATCAATAAAACCATCGATATTAATTTTTTCGGTAGTAAGTTTTAGTCTGAGTGTTTTTTCGCCATTTGGGTTATTGCCCGCATATAAAAATGAAAAAGATAAAAGTATAAATAGTAAAAAATATTTCATAGATCACCGATTTAATTACGTATGGTTTTTAGACGGCGGAAGGGAGGCAATAGTTACAAAATTTAAAAAAAACTATAAGTTATTCGTTTAGTAAAGATTTTTTAATATTGATTCTAATAATTCTTGCAATTAAATCCATATCTCGTTGCATAAAAATTCTAAAGTGAATTATAAACAGATTTAAGAATGGCTCAGGATAATTTGCTGCTACGTTTAATAATACTTATGCAGGTCCTGTGGGTTTACGTCTTCCTTGTTCCCAATTTTGGAGAGTTGAATCACTTATCTCTAATATTTTAGAAAATTTAATCTGTGATAGTCCTAAATTTTCGCGTATTAATTTTGCATCGAGTTCTTCAAAATTAAATTCACGGCTTGGTTTCTTCTCTCCTTTGAGTATTTTCCCACCCTTATTTATACTTTTTAATAATTCATTGAATTGTTTCTCTTTCATATATTATTCCTCATCGAAATAGTCTGTATCTATTTTTTTTATTATATAATTTGAAACTGTAGTTACGGCAAGATTATGCTCAATCATAAATTGAGCTAATTCTTCACCGTCGATTAATACAATTTTTGTATCATTCTTTGGTGTATATTTAATTGCGTCTTTAGAAAAATAAGATGTAGTAATAAAGACTCCTTTCTTTGCTCCTTGCCCTGCAAGAGCACCTACAAACTTTTGTATTTCCGGACTCCCTACACAGTAATCCCATCTTTTGGCTTGAACATAAATAATATCAAGACCAAGTCTATCTTCTTTAATAATACCATCAATTCCTCCATCACCACTTTTACCTATGGCTTTACCGGCGTCTTTAATAGAACCACCATAGCCCATTTTTACAAGAAGTTCTATTACAAGTCTTTCAAAAAAAGCAGGAGACATATTCTTAATATTTTGCAATAAGTCCTGAGCGAGTGAAGAATTGATTTTTTGAAATGCGTCTTCAATGTTTTCTTCTGGTGTAAGTTCTTCAGTACTTGAAAATATTCCTAATTCATTATTACTTTCTTTTTTATCTTTATTATATGATTCCGTATGCTCTTTATATTCAGGTATGGATTTAAGTAGTTTTAGATTAATTTTTGGCGGATTAGTTTTTAATAGATTGATTCCATTCTCTGTAATTTTATAATGTCCGTGTCTTGTACGTGTAATTAAAGATGCCATTTTCAAATATGAAATTGCCCAGGAAATCCGATTTGTAAAAAGGGATTGCGTCCCACTTGGAATTAATTCTG
>CALDDL010000325.1 GCA_937936675.1 uncultured bacterium | reverse complement strand
AAGATGCAGAAAGGCAGTTGCTTATTTCGGTTCTAAAAAAGAATAATGGTAACCGTTCTCAAACGGCAAAAGAATTAAATATTGACCCTTCCACACTTTGGCGCAAAATGAAGAAATTTGAGATAAGCTAATATTAGTTTCCCAAAAATTTCGCCTCGTAAAATAGATCATTGTAAACTTTAGTTGTATTCGGTGCAACTAAAGTTTACACCTTTTGCTAATCCCCCTCGAAAATTAACCAAAACTGAACGATTTCAAATGGCATCTTAATTGAAATACTTTATACATATTTCAATAAAAAATACCCGGAGGAGTCATGAAACGGTTTTTAATTTTTGTTTTATTATTATTTTACTTCAATAATATAAAAGCAAATTTTGATTTACAGAATGATTTATCGCAACAATCAATTTTATCACCTCAAACAAATATAGATGAATCGCCTTGGCAGCATTATATCGGCACGGGTCCTTCCTTGGCGATAGCCGAAGATGATGAATATATTTGGGTGGGAGGTGCAGGGCTTTCTAAAATCAGTAAATCCACAAATGAAGTTACACTTTTTACAAGAAGCAATTCCGGTCTGCCCGATAACGCAGTTAATGCAATTTATGTTGATAGAAACGGAAATAAATGGATTGGCACAGCATCCGGTTTAGTGAAATATGATGGCACTAACTGGTATCTTTTTAATTCTTCTAATTCCGGTCTTGTCTATGATTATATATATGATATTAAAGAAGACGGTTTAGGCAATCTCTGGATAGGTACTTCTCTCGGACTTAATAAATTTAATGGCGGTAGCAATTGGACTACATATACAAAATCAGATTGGAATGGTAGGTATGATGCAGTTACAAAAGTTGCCTTCGATAAAAACGGAATTCCTTGGATTGTTATTTCTTATGGCGGGTATTTAGCAAAGTTAGAAGGCAGTAAATGGACTTTATATGAAGAGGGTAAATCGTTCCTTCCATTTAATGTCGGTGTTAAAACTATTGCCTTCGATTATGATAATAATTTATGGATAGGGGGAACATTTAGATCGATTCTTCTAAAATACGATGGAACTAATCTCACAACTTATGATGAATCAAATACAAGCGGTATGTTATTTACTTCGGTTCAAACTATTATTGTGGATGACGATAATAATAAATGGATTACATCATCAAACGGAATTTTTTATTATGATAACAATAATTGGACTAATACCAATATAACTAATTCCGGTTTATCGCATAATAATACCTATGCGATTTTGGCTGCTAAAAATAAGTTTTTCTATGTATCCACTCTTAAAGGAATCGATAAATTTAATGGTACCGGTTGGAGTCATATTAATCTTGGGAACAAATCTGAATTGTATGGATTTAGTGGTGAATGCACTGAAGCACCTAATGGCGATATCTGGATTAATACTTATAACGGTTTAACTCAAATAAGTAATGGAATTTGGAGATATCATGATATATCATATTTCGATTACTTTTTAAGTATCAATAGAATTAAATTCGATAAAACCGGGGTTCTTTGGGGTGCAAGCAATATGGGTTTACTAAAATATGACGGCAAGAACTGGGAGCTATTTAATAACACTAATTCGGGTATGCCCAATAATTATCTTTATGATATAGATATTGCTCCCGATAATTCTATATGGTGCGCGGGGAATAAAACTATAATGAAATTTGACGGTTCCGAATGGATAGAATTTAATAGCACAAATTCCGGTATTTTTGATTCTTATCTTTATAATCTCGCCGTTGATAATAATGGTGTAGTTTATACCTCTTTCAATAAAGGACTCTCAGTTTTGAAAAATGGAACTGCAACAAATTATGACTCTAAAAATTCACCGCTCCCGTCTATTTTTTATACTTACTGTATGAGTATTGATAAAAATAATAATGTCTGGATAGGTGAAAGAAATTATGGAGTTTTTGAAATGAAATCAGATGGCACGTGGAATAATTTTACAATGGAGAATTCAGCAATGGGTATAAATTATTTCCGATATATATTTCCTGATAACAAAAATAATATATGGTTTGTCTCTCAAAATGGTATTACCAAGTTTGACGGTACTAATTGGCAAAATATAAATACATCCAATTCCGGTATCGGGACAAATATTTGCAGGACATTATTAATTGATTCACAAGGCAATTATTGGGTTGGCACTTATGCCGGTATCTCTTTCCATGATGCAACTCTTCTTGGAATAGAAGAAGAAAACCAAACGATACCTGCTGATTTTGCTTTATACCAAAACTATCCAAATCCGTTTAATCCTGTTACTACTATAAATTACCAATTACCTAATCAATCTAAAACTATTATACAAGTTTATGATATTCTCGGAATTGAAGTGGCAGAATTGGTAAATGAAATAAAAGATGCCGGGAAACACTCTATCAATTTTGATGCTTCAAAATTGGCTTCTGGAATATATTTCTATAAAATTTCAGCAGGTGAATTTTCACAAGTAAAAAAGATGATACTGCTAAGATAAAATATTACAATATAATTGATTTCTTGTAGTGGTTATGATTTATTTGAATATAAGCTTCAAAGTATCTTCAGAATTGAATTATTATATTGTGGTATGAAACTTATCTTAATTGAAGACGAAAGAGAATTAGCTTCTACTATTATATCATATCTCGAGGGAGAGGATTATTCGATTGATAATACTTATTCTTATTCTAAGGCTGAGGAGATGATACATCTCACCGAGTATGATATTGCATTAGTGGATATAATGCTTCCTGATGGTAACGGTTTAGTGCTTTTAGAAAAATTAAAAAAGATTAATCCACAATGTGGAGTTCTAATTATTTCAGCAAGAGATACTTTGGATGATAAAATTACAGGATTAGGTATAGGTGCTGATGATTATATTACAAAGCCCTTTCATCTTGCAGAACTTAATGCTCGCATTAAGTCTGTTATCCGCAGAAAACATTACTATGGTTCTAATGAAATTATTTTTGGCGATTTGAAAATTGATATCGATAAAAGAGAAATTTTTGTTAATAATAATTTAATTGATTTGACTCGTCGTGAGTATGATCTTCTTTTATTTTTTGTAAGCAATAAAGAGAGAGTATTAAGCAAAGAAACAATTTTTGAACATGTCTGGGGCGATGATTCCAATCTTTTTGATGAGCTTGATTTCCTTTACACTCATATAAAAAACTTAAGAAAAAAGATAACTGAGCATAGCTCTAAAAATTACATTCATTCTGTTTATGGAATCGGATATAAGTTTGGTGAGCATGAAACTAATTAATAAAATTAGCCGCTATTTTCTTTATCTTTTTATTTTCATCTCAATAGGGATGTTTTTATCAATCTATTTTATTACTCAAACGGCAATCACTGACGAAGCGGATGAACAACTAACAAAAATCAGAGATGAAGCTATAAAAGAATTAAAAGAAAACCGTGCAGTTAATTTCCCTCCTTTTATAGAGATTGAAGAATCAAACGATAGATCTGTAAGAGACATTTTCGGTGATAGTTCATTCTTGCTTAGAGGTGCTAATGAAGAAGAACCATATCGAACGTTATTTTCGATTGTAAAGGTAAAGGGTAGGTTTTATCAAATAATCGTTAGAACCTCACTCGAAGAAAAAGAAGAAATGCTCTATTTCGTTACTTCTGTTGCCGGTATTGCAATTCTTCTTTTTATGATCCTTTTTACTTTTTTAAATCGTGCCGCATCAAAGAAAATATTAAAGGATTTTCATACAACTCTACAAAAATTAAATGAATTTTCCATCGACCAGAAGGAAAAATTTGTTCTTGAAAAAGCTAATATTGAGGAATTTAATAATCTAAATAAATCTCTTGAATACCTAGCCGATAAAGCAATTAATGAATATCGCTCACTAAAGGAATTTACTGAAGAATTAAATCACGAAATTCAAACACCGCTTGCAGTTATTAAATCTAAATTGGAATTAATGCTCCAAACTGAAAACTTGGATAAAGACAGTTATTCGATATTAGATATTTCCTTAAAACAATTAAGTAAAATTAACCGTATTAATAAATCAATTCTTTTCTTAAATAAATTGGAACATAAAAAACTATTTGAATCTGAAAGTGTGGAACTGACAGGCGAAATTAATAATGCTCTTTTCTCACTAAATGATTATATAATTGCAAAGAATATATCTATTAATAAAAAAATTGATAGAAGTTTATTTCTATGGATAAATCAATCTTTACTTAATATACTTATTGTGAATTTATTTAGTAATTCAATCAGGCATAATATTTATAATGGAATCATAGAAATTGAGCTTATTGATAATGAACTAATACTATCGAATAACGGCAAAGAACCAGCATATAATCCTGAGAAATATTTTGAAAGGTTTTATAAAGAATCGGAGCTTAATGAATCGATTGGGTTGGGGTTAACGATTGTAAAAAAGATTTGTGATAATTATGGGATTAATATTAAATATATTTACGATTCGGGATTTCATAAAATTTCATTAGATTTTAATAATAGCATTACTGAATCATGAAAAAACTATCTATAATATTATTCTTATTCACATCCTCTTTTCTTTCTGCACAGAGAAATATCGATTATTATATTTCTAAGGCAATGGAAAATTCTGCGGCATTGAATGAACTCTCCAATGGAATACTTATTAATAAATTTCAGGGACAGTTGGATGAAGCAGAAAATTCCGGAGTTCAGATTTCATTAACCGGGAATTATCTCCTTGCTCCTTTCTTCAATAATAATGGTAATTTAATTTCTACTTCGCCGACTCCGGATGCTATTGGTTATGATGCGGGGATTACTAATGGCGGTTTATACTCGGCTCAAATTAATTTTTCTAAAAACATATTTAATGGAAATCTATTAACCGCTCTTAAAAACAAGAATTATTTAGTATCCCAAAATAGCGTTTATAGTATCGAACTTGAAAAACATAATATTATTAAATCCGTTATAGATTCATATATCTCATGTCTGCAAAACTTTCAGCTATATGAAGCCTATAATGAAACAATAGTGAATCTTAATGAACAATTAAATATTTCCTCATCCTTATTAGAAAAGGGATTTATTAAAGCTCAAGATTATCTTTTATTAAAAATCGAAATAAAAAATCAAGAAATTAATAAAGAACAAACATGGTTAAATTTTAGAAGCGGACTATCGCAGTTAAATTCATTATGTGGTATTAGAGATACTTCGTCTATAATTCCGTATAATCTTAATTTATCATATAATGGAGTAATATCTAATTCAGGATATTTAAAGAAATATGATATTGATAGCTCTTTAATCAATTCGCAGCAGGAATTATTTGAAACCGTATATAATCCACAAGTCAATCTATTTTTTAATACTGGGCTTAATGCTATCGAAATAAATAATATGCAAAGAAAATTTGGTATTAGTGCCGGTGTTAATTTTTCATTCCCCTTATACGATGGGAATCAAAAAACTATTACTTCGCAGCAAAATGAAATCAGTATTAACTCTATTCGGCAGAACAAAAAATATTTTACAAATAATTTGTTTATTCAGTTACATAATAGCATAGAAAAAATAAATTCACTTAAAGAAATATCAAATAATCTTCGTAGCCAAATTGATGATTATAAAAAGATTATTTCTTTATCCGAGAATCAATTAATGCAAGGCTCACTTTCTATGATAGAATATTTAACTCTTCAAAAAAATTATACAGAAATGAAAAAAAATATGATTATAAGCGAAAGTGATTTACAGACTGAAATCAATTTATATAACTATTGGAATTGGTAAAATGAATTATCTTGTAAAGACTAAAATATTTTTCTCGATTATTATTTTTTTCGTTCTCTCGGCAGGATGCAGCAAACAAAGTGGGAATGTGAGTATAAATGAAAAAGGGATCAGTGTAAAGATTGATACTATTTCTCAGATTGATATGATTGAATATCTCACTCTTAATGCAACATCACTATATCAGAGAAAGGAAATAGTTCGCTCTACCTTCCAAGGAAATATCGCTAAGGTACATAAAAAGATAGGCGATAAAATTAATTCCGGTGATGAACTGTTTTTAATTCAGACTAAGGAATTTGCAGGAAATAACAAGATAGATATAAATATCGAAGGGAATAAGTTTTCCGGTTCTATCGCATTAAAATCACATACATCGGGAATTTTAACTGAACTTAATCATAACATTGGTGATTTTGTTTCTGAAGGTGAGCAGATAGGTATAATTTCTGATCCTCAATCATTAATAATCCAGTTAAGCGTGCCTTTTCAATTCTCTAATAAAATAATTGTTGGCAGCGGATGTATCATTGATATCCCAAATGGCAGTAAATTAAATGGAAGAATAGTTAATATTGTGCCGGTAGTTAATCCGACATCGCAAACACAAATGTTTTTAATAAAACCGGAAAAATCTGCTAATATTCCAGAGAATTTAAATCTTACTGTTAAATTCCCTATTAAGAAAATTACAAATGCTTTTGTAGTACCGAAATCGGCATTAATGACTGACGAAACTCAGGCACATTTTTGGATTATGAAATTAGTTTCAGATACTTCTGCAATTAAATTGAATGTAGCAAAGGGGATTGAGAACGAAAAATATGTCCAAGTGATTGGTGAAAATATTAAAAAAGGTGATCGGATAATTTCGGAAGGTGCTTATGAATTGCCTGAAAATGCTAAAATAGAAATCCTTAAATGAACAACTTTTACCTAAAATATAAAAGTCCAATTGCTGTAATCATAATAATGATTCTTCTCGGGGGCATTTATTCATTATTAAAAATAAAAACTGGTTTATTCCCTGATATAACATTTCCTAAAATCAAAATTATTGCTGAAAATGGACAGCAACCGGTTGATAAGATGATGGTTACAGTTACTGTTCCATTAGAAAATGCAATAAAAAAAATAGAAGAACTAAATACCATACGAAGCACAACTAGCAGGGGGAGCTGTGAAATTTCTGCATTCTTGAATTGGGATAGTAACATTGATCTCGGCAAGCAAAGGATTGAAGCTCAAATAAATTCGATAAAGCAAGATTTACCCTCGGGAATTAGTATTACAGTAGAAAAAATGAATCCTTCAATCCTTCCGATAATGGGATTTTCTTTGGAAGGGAAGAATAAATCTCCTATTGAGTTAAGAAAAATCGCAGAATTTACAATTAAACCTTTTCTTTCACGAGTACAAGGTGTCTCTGATATAGCAATAACAGGTGGAAAAACAAAAGAATATCAGATTATTTTGGATCCTATTAAGCTTAGCAGTTTGAGAATTACTCCTCAAATAATTGCTGATATTCTAAGCAATTATAATTTTATTGAATCAAGCGGTTACGAAGTCAGTTATAATCGATTATATCTCTCATTAGTAAACGCTTCGATTAATAGTAAAGAAGAGTTGGAGAATACGGTTATTATAAATACACCGGAGAACAAAATAACTCTCGGTGATATAGCCGAAATTAAAATTGGCGAAGAGCGAGATTACATTAAAATAAATGCCAATGGCAAAGATGTCCCTTTAATAGCAGTAATTAAGCAGCCGAAAGCTAATTTGATTGATGTAGTAACTGGTATAAATGATAAACTTGCTGAATTGCAAAAGACCCTTCCCAATGGTGTAGAATTAAAACCATATTATAACCAAGCTGATTTTGTGGGAAATTCAATTAGTAGTTTGAAAGATGTTTTATGGATTGGGCTTATCTTAGCAATTATTATTACAATGCTGTTCCTGAAATCCTTTAAGGCATCTGCCGTTATTCTTATAGCAATTCCGGTTTCATTGAGTTTAACTTTGATTTTATTGTATCTACTTGGATATACATTTAACATTATGACAATTGGAGCGATAGCTGCAGCAATAGGATTAATAATAGATGATTCAATAGTAGTCGTAGAGCAGATTCATAGAACACACGAAGAATTTCCGGAAGAATCAAGCTCAAATCTTGTTGGTAAAGCTATTAAGTATCTTTTGCCTGCAATGATTGCATCATCACTTAGTACGATAGTTATCTTTCTTCCTTTTGTATTAATGGGTGGTGTAGCAGGTGCTTATTTCAAGGTTATGACCGATTCGATGATTATCGCTTTATCTGCTTCTTTTTTCGTTACGTGGATTTGTCTTCCTGTTATTTATCTCATTTTATCGAAAGATTTTAATACTATCAAATCTGAATCAAAAGAATTAAAGAAAAGAGATTGGGTTTACTATTTTATAAGACGACCTTATATATCTATCTCCTTTATAGTTGTTTTAATTATTAGTATTGTTGTTATCATCCCACATTTGCAATCAGGATTCCTGCCTGAAATGGATGAAGGCTCCATAGTACTTGATTTCGATAGCCCTCCGGGTACATCATTAGAAGAAACCGATAGAATGCTAAAAATTGTGGATGATATATTAATTAAAACTCCGGAAGTGGAAAGCTATTCTCGGCGCACCGGTACTCAGATGGGCTTTTTTATTACTGAACCAAGTAGAGGTGATTATTTAATTCAGCTTAAAGATAGTAGAACTGCCTCCACGAGCGAGGTCTCAGATGTTATTAGAAAGCAGATCGAAACTATTCTCCCCTCTCTTAGAGTAGATTTTGGTCAGGTGATTACCGATATGCTTGGCGATTTAATGAGTTCGGTTCAGCCGGTTGAAATAAAAATATTCGGGGATAATAAAGAAAAATTAAAAAAGATTGCAGATTCGGTTTTCACAATTATTTCTGGCGTTAATGGCATTGAAGATGCTTTTGATGGTGTTACTTTAGCAGGTCCCAATGTTCAAATAAGTCCTAAAATTGATCAATTAAGCAAATATAATCTATCTCCGAATAATTTTCTTCTTCAAATGAAGACTAAAAATGAAGGAGTAGTTCTTAGCACTGTATTAGAAAAAGAAAAAAGTGTAAACATTAGAATGATGGAAAAAGGAAATAATATAAAAAACAAAAACCTAAGTAGTACTTCAATTTTTCTTCCGGATGGACAACTAAAACCGATTTCAGAATTTGCAAATATACAATTTAAGCAGGGTGTAGCAGAAATCGAAAGAGAGAATTTAAAATCTATGATTGCTGTTACAGCACGATTGAATAACAGAGATTTAGGCAGCACTTTAAAAGAGATTCAAAATAAAATAACAAAAAGCATATCACTTCCTGCCGGATATCAGATAGTTTATGGCGGAGCTTATTCTGAACAGCAGCAAGCATTCTCCGAATTACTTATGATTCTTATAGCTGCAGCTTTACTTGTATTCACTGTAATTCTTTTCTTCCTTCGAAGTATTAAATTTGCCCTTATAATAATTTTTGTCGCAATTCTGGGACTATCGGGCAGTATTATTGGGCTATTTCTTACCGGTACACTTCTAAATGTGGGAAGCTATACAGGAATTATTATGATAGTTGGAATTATAGGAGAAAATTCTATCTTTACATTTTTACAATATAGGGAGGCAATTATAAACGGTTTCTCTTCGGAGGATGGAATTGTTTACTCTATTTCTACAAGGCTTCGTCCCAAATTGATGACCGCTCTCGGTGCTATCGCAGCTCTATTCCCATTAGCGCTTGGTATCGGTACCGGTGCTCAAATGCATCAGCCATTGGCTATCGCCATTATTAGCGGGTTGATAATTGCCTTACCGCTCCTTCTAATAGTTCTTCCTACTTTATTAAATATTATTACAAAACCTAAAAAATAATTTACACCTCTTTACATCTTCAACTTAACTTCAGAATTTGAAATTAATTTTCTTATGTAATTAATAATAATTAAAGGAGTACGTTATGAAATCTAAATTAGTTGTTTTTATCTTGTTCGCATTTGTCGTATCAATATCAGCACAAGAAGTAAATGTGCCTGTTAAAGTGAAAGATGCTTTTGCTAAAATGCACCCGACTGCCAAAGACGTTAAATGGGGCAAAGAGGGGAAGAAGGAATTTGAAGCTGAGTTTAAAGAAAATGGTATAGCTACTTCTCTTGTTTTTAACCGAGAGGGTAAATTATTAGAAACAGAGACAGTAATCAAAGTAACTGAATTGCCAAAAGGCGCTGCTGAATATGTAGCTAAAACTCATTCAGGATATACTATTTCGGAAGCAGCCAAAATTGTAAATGCAAAAAAGATGATAACCTATGAAGCCGAAGTAACAAAAGGTAAAGAGAAAAAAGATCTATTCTTTACGGTTGATGGAAAACCAATAGTAAAAAAAGAAACTCATGATAATGACGAAGAAAAAGGAGAAAATGCTCCTAAGCATAAATAATATATGAATAGAAAGAACCGGCTTTGAGCCGGTTCTTTTATTCACATTGTAAAAAATTCATCCGAAAAATTATAAAGGTTGTTCTATCACTGAGTCAGCTAAAATAGTTGGCACCAAAGAGATTACAACTTATGAAGCTGAGACGAAAAAAGGTGATAGCAAATAATTTCTCACTTCCTTTCTATAATCTCCGGTTTAATATAAATCTGTCCTTCTATCATTCCAGTTCAATGTAGTTCCAATGAGTCTGCTTTGTTTAAGAACTTCGAGATCAACATCATGAACAACTACGGTCTCTA
>CALDDL010000324.1 GCA_937936675.1 uncultured bacterium | reverse complement strand
TGTATTCTCATATCCTGCCGTTAGCTGTCCGTCATTTCCTCCATTCGGTGGTAACCAATAGAACCAGCCTGTAGGTACGCCTACCTGTGTATTCCAATCCTGTCCTGCCCATGCACCGCCTCTGCCATAGAACATGAAGTCATCTGCCCATACTGTTCCTATCGCATTTGCTCCCGCTACAAACTTGATCGTTGTCGTATAACTATCTTCCGGTAAGATTACACTCCCTATCGCATTTGTATCGGCTACCCAGCCTGCACTCGTACTAGTACTCTGATCTATCGGTAGTTTTATCTTTCCAATCTCATTACCGCTCTTTCCATAAAAACTGTACTCTAAATACCACTTGTCATCATCTGTTGCCGGATTGATATTTACTCCGTTTGTCTTTACATAAGCTCCTAAGAATATATCAACATCTTTATTATGGAACGGTGCCCATAAATCTGCCATATTCTCACTCTCCCAATATGCTGCCTCGCCTACTCCTGTCTTCTCGATCTTTAAGCTTCTTCCCATCGATTTGGATTGATCCGTTGCCCAGCTTAATGTTGCTCCTGCCGGTTCATTGCCTTTCATCCAATATGACGGTAACTCTTGTTCAAAACTGCCCACAATATTTACACCTGATTGAGCGTTCGAAATTGTAACACCGGCTATCATAATTAGAATAATTAGCCAGAAACGCCATCTAATATTTGTTAGTTGAGTCCTCATAAGGTCTCCTTTAGTTTATTTGTAAATTGATATTTAAGAGTATTACTTTTATATGATGTAGAAAATATTTCTGTTATTGAATCGAATCCTAATTGAGTAACGGGAATGCTACTAACCTCTACCTTTCTATTTATTAATAAATCAATTGCTCTTCCAAAAGTAAACGGATTAAGGAAGGATGTTTTAATTGTAAGTTCCTTTTTGAAAGCTTCTTGAAGATTTAGTTTTATGGATTTACCTTCTGGTGCTAAGCCGAAAATAACTATTGTTCCTCCGCGCTTTATTAATTGAAGAGATAAAGTAACTGCATCTGGACTTCCTACACATTCTATGACTTTATCCGCACCACCGTTTGTAGTTTTATTAGCTTCATATAATAAATTTATTCTATCCGGAGAGAGGATATAATCAGCTCCCAGTTCCAATGCATATTTATGTTTTTTTTCATTTGGTTCAATTACTATTATTTTTGATGCACCGGCTAATTTTGCCAATTGAAGCATCAAAAGACCAATCGTTCCGCCCCCAACAATAATTACCGAATCGCCATGTTTAATTTCTGCTTGGTCAATACCTCTTATACAACAAGATAAAGGTTCGGCAAATGCAGCATCTGAAAGAGAGTATTCTTTGGGCAGTAGATAAGCTTGTGAAGTGGGGACAATCACATATTCTGCAAATCCGCCATCCTCAGTTACTCCAAGAGCTTTATGGTTCTCACAAAACTGAATTTTCCCGGCTTTGCAATAATCACATTTACCACAGTAAATATTTGGATCAACTGCTATATTATCACCAATTTCAAATCCGTTACAATCAATCCCCTTAACAATTATAGTTCCAGCAAATTCATGTCCTAAAATTGTGTTTTTCTTTGCATGTGAATGTCCATTAAATATATGGAAATCAGTACCGCAAACTCCGCAATTTGCCACTTCTATTATTAATTCATCATCTTTCAAATTACGTAATTTAGTTTCAATTATTTCTAAATTTTCGGTATCTCTAAATACAACTGATTTCATTTCAATTCTCTTGTTGAGTTTCTGATAATTAATTCAACAGGAACAAGAATCTTCTTTTTATTATGGTAAGACTTATTTTTTATAACATTTTCAATTAAATGGATCGCCTCGGTGCCAAGCTCAAATTTTGGAACTTTTATTGTAGTCAAAGGCGGATTTAAAAATATATCCGCTTCCACATCATCAAAACCAATGAGAGAAACATCATTAGGAATTTTAATTTTATTATCTGTACAATACTGCATTGCTCCTATCGCCATAGCATCGTTACATGCAAAGATTGCCGTTATTTTTTTGTTTTGAGCAAAAAGTTTTTTTGCAGCATTATATCCATTTGGGCGGGAAGGGTCTTCTTCATCAATCACACAATTCTTTTTATTAAATTTAATTCCACCCGATTCAAGTGCCTGTTTATATCCTGAAAATCGATCATAAATACTTGGATGTGATATATCTCCTCCGATAAAACCAATCTCTTTATGACCTAAATCGACTAAATGTTTTGTAGCTATAATGCCACCATTTATATTATCAATAAGTACAGTAAAGAAATTTCCCGAATTGGGATAATAATCTATAAATACTATCGGTATATCAAGAAGTTCAATCCTTTCAATAAAATCTTGAGTGGCTTTCCCTGCAATAATAATTCCATCTACACTTCTTTCAAGAATAAATCTGGGTAATTCATCTTTAGAATTAAAATCCCGGGCGATAGTAGCAAGTAACACATAATAATTAGTGCCTCGAGTGCCGAATTCTGTTCCAAGAAATATTTTCGTATAGAATGGTTCAGTTTGAAGGAAGTGATCGTCTGTAAGTATAAATCCAATATTACCCGTAGTTTTAGTAACTAATCCTTTAGCAGAACGTGAAGGATGGTAATTAAGTTCTTTAATTGCTTTTTGAACTTTCGTCTTCGTTGCGGTTGTGATTCGTGCATGATTCTGAATTACTAAAGAAACAGTGGCTATCGATACTCCCGCTTTTTTTGCTACATCTTTTATTGTAGGTGACATAGATTTAAGTTAAACGTTTAACTAACTCTAAAATATAAACTCTTTTACTTCTTGTCAAGTTAAATCGTATATCAGTGAAAATTTAATATTACCTTTGATTTTAAGCTATATTAAAGATTTGAGCTTAAAATCAAAGGTTTAAGGTTGGCACGAATTTAGTTAAACGATTAATCTATTCCTTTGTAAACGAATATGGACGGTCTTTTTCTGGTTTTCCTCTATCTAAATTTGGTTGTGAACTCATCTGAATATTTAGAGTTCCTCCCTTCATAATATCTTCATGTTTTATAAAAGTCTTGTTATAATCTTTACCATTCAACGACATTTTATCTATATAAATATTCTTGTCGGAATTATTTTCTGCCTCAATAATAAATTGACTTCCATTTTCTAATTGAAGAGTTGCTTTCTTGAATAATGGAGAGCCGAAAACATATTCATTTGTACCGGGAGCTACGGGATAAAATCCGAGGGCAGAGAAAACATACCATGCCGAAGTTTGTCCGTTATCTTCATCACCACATAATCCATCGGGAGTAGGTGTGTACATTAATTGCATAACTTCTCTTAATTTTTTCTGTGCTTTCCACGGAGTACCGACATAATTATATAAATATATAGCATGCTGGATCGGCTGATTGCCATGAGCGTACTGCCCCATTCCGGCTACAAGCATTTCAGTTATCTCATGAATCTGTGTTCGATAATAAGAAAAATCGAATGTAGGTGAAGCGATAAAAACCGAATCTAATTTCTCGATGAATTTTTGGTCGCCTCCCATAAGATCGCTAAGTCCTTTCGGATCATGAAATACGCACCAAGTCCAATGCCACGAGCATCCTTCGGTGAAAGCATCACCCCATTTATCGGGACGGAAAGGCGATTGAAAAGAACCATCTTTATTTCTTCCTCTCATAAAATTGATATTCTTATCAAACACATTTTTATAGTTTAGTGCTCGCTTAGCAAATAGATCAATCTCTTTTTGAGGGCGGTTTAATTCTTTTGCCAATCGCCAAATAACAAAATCGGCATAACTATATTCAAGTGTGCGTGCGGTATTTTCATCAATTTTTACGTCATAAGGGATATAACCAAGTGTGTTATAATATTCTGCCCCGAGCCGACCGACAGAACTAAGCGGTCCTTCATTATCTGCATTTTTAGTTATTGCTTCATAAAGAGTATTAATATCATATCCTCGGATACCCTTAAGATAAGAATCCCCGATAAGCGAGGCAGAGTTAGAACCGATCATACAATCACGATGACCCGGAGATGCCCACTCGGGCAGCCATCCGCTTTCATTATATGTATTCACTAAGCCTTGCATTACTTGGCTATTATGTTCTGGATACATTAATGTAAAGAAAGGAAATACAGCTCTAAAAGTATCCCAGAAACCATTATCTGTAAACATATACCCCGGAAGAACATCGCCATTATAAGGACTATAATGTACTATTTCATTATTCTTATTTATCTCATAAAATTTTCGCGGGAATAAAAGTGTCCGATAGAACGCAGTATAGAAATTTATATACTCTGACTCCGTTCCCCCTTCCACCTTTATCTTATTAAATTCTTTATTCCAGATATCATAAGCATTTTGTTTTGTCTGCTCGAATGTTTTATTACCGATTTCTCGGTCTAGATTTAATTGTGCTTGTTCAGGACTTATAAATGAGGATGCAATTTTTATATTTATTGTTTTTTTATCTGAGCCCTTGAACTTTACTACCGCTCCCACATGCTTATCTTTTCTTTCGAAAGAATCTTTATAAATACCGGTACTATCCCAAGTGAAAACTTCTTCAAATGGAGTATCAAATTGAGCAACAAAGAAATTATGAAAATTCTCCGGTACTCCGCCCGAATTATTTCGACAGTAACCAATTATTTTATTTTCTTCGGGAATTATTTTTACATAAGAATTTTTGAAAAAGGCATCTAGAACTATATAAGAGTTTCTCTCAGCAGGAAAATCGATCTTAAATTGAACTGCTCTCTCGGTGGGAGTCATTTCAAGCCAAGTATCATAATCGGCAAGATAAACTTGATAATAATATGGTTTAGCGGTTTCTCTTTTATGAGAGAACCATGATTCTCTTTCTTCCTGTTTATATTTTAATTCACCGGTAACCGGCATAATTGAAAAGGCACCATAATCATTTATCCACGGAGATGGTTGATGAGTCTGTTTGAAACCTTTTATCTTATAAGCATCATAAGCATACTGCCATCCATTACCCATATTGGCAGTTTGAGGAGTCCAAAAGTTCATTCCCCATGGAAGCGCGAGTGCAGGATAAGTATTTCCGTTCGAGAATTTATATTCCGAATCAGAGCCGATTAACGTATTTACATAATCGACTAGATTTGTCTGTGAATAAATTAAATTGGATAATAAAAATAAAAGAAGGAAAAAATATTTTTTCATGATATCCCCGAAGAATTGTGTAATAACAAATATAATATAATTCTGATTTATACTTAATCAGGTAATCCATTAAGACCTAGAATTAAATTATTTCCAGCAGTAAAAGAAGTGATAAAGATCAAAATTGATTTTTACCAATATTTAGGGATTGAATAATGATAAAGATATAGATATCTTAAAAACATAATTAGACTTTACTATCTTAATTAAAATACGAGTGGGTGTCCTATGAAAAACTTAGCCAAAATCATTACACTTTTCCTCCTTATTATAATAATTACGAATTGTAAAAAAGATGATGTAATAGTAGATCCTCCGGCAGATAAGCCAACCAAAAATTTAATTGACACTCTAATTAATAATCAAGATTCGCAGGTTCAAGTTTCTATTCCGGGAAAAGTTACAATACAAATTCCACGCGGGACAGTACCAAACGGAACAAAACTGA
>CALDDL010000323.1 GCA_937936675.1 uncultured bacterium | reverse complement strand
TATCCCGAGATTCAATTGGATATGATTAATTCAATGTTGGGAATGTATAAAGAGGGAGGTTATCTTCCTAAATGGGATTTGCTTTCTAAAGAAACATATATGATGGTTGGTGATCCTGCCTCGATCGTTATTGCCGATAGCTATATAAAGGGGATAAGGGAATTCGATTCCAAACTCGCACTCGAAGCAATGCTAAAGCCGGCGATGCTGAAGAAGGGAGAGAATGCTCCTCCAATTAGAGCCGGTTATCATCAGTTTCTTGAATATGGTTATATCCCTTTTGAGCAGGATATAAATGATGACTGGTGGGTATGGGGTCCGGTCTCAACTAACTTAGAATATAATTTATCCGATTGGTCGATCTCGCAGTTCGCTAATAAAATAGGTAATGAAGAAGTAGCCGAAGAATTTTTAGAACGTTCGATGAAGTATAAAAACATAATTGATACGACCACGAAATTTGCACGTCCACGATTAAAGAATGGCAATTGGCTCGAACCGTTTGATCCATTTTTGAGTGTCGGTTCTACCGATTGGGAAGGTTCGGGCGGTCCCGGTTATGTCGAAGGAAACGCATGGAACTATTCTTGGTTTGTACCTTTTGATATCCCCGGTTTAATTGAACTATTTGGCGGTGATAAAGCATTCGCAGAAAAACTGCTCGAGTGTTTCAGGAATGATCAGTTTACAATTAATAACGAGCCCGATTTCGCTTATCCTTATCTATTTAATTATGTGAAGGGTTATGAACATAATACACCTCGATTAGTCAAAGAGATTATGGAGAATGATTTCGGTATTGATGATGCCGGACTTCCGGGCAATGACGATTGCGGTGCCACTTCCGCATGGTTTATTTTTTCTGCTCTCGGTTTTTATCCCGATCTAACTGCTTCAGAAAATTATTCAATCGGAATTCCGTTATTCAATAAGATCACTCTCACAATCGAAGATAAAATAATCACAATAGAAAAAAGTAAAATACCGAATGAGATAATCGTAAACGGAAAGAAGTACAAAAATTTTATCAATCATTTTGATATAATAAAAGGAGATGAAGATGAAAAAAATTAAACTCGGAATTATAGGGACAGGATTAGCGGCTAAGAACTTACATCTTCCGGCACTTTATAAATTAAGTGATAAGTTCGAGATTACCGCTGTGTGCAACCATACCGAAAAGAAGGGGAAAGATTTTTCAGCTTTAGTCGGTAACGTTCCGGTTTATACCGATTATAAAAAAATGCTCAAAGAAGCCGATATCGAAGCCGTGGATATTGCTCTGCCGATTGAATTGAATCATGAAGTTACAATGGCTTCATTCAAAGCCGGTAAACATGTATTCTTAGAAAAGCCGCTTGCCGCTTCGATTAAAGAAGGAAAACAATTATTAGAAGCAGAAAAAAAATATAACGTTACGGCACTTCTTGCAGAAAATTTTAGATATAAACAGGTATTCCGTTCAGCAAAGGAATTAATCAAAAAAGGAAAGATCGGAAAAGTATTTGCATTCAATTGGAATCTCTACTATAACGTAACTAAGAAAAATGAATATGCGCAAACTAAATGGCGTCAAGAAAATAAATATCCGGGCGGATTCGTACTCGATGCTGGCGTTCATAATATTGCCGCTGTGCGTTACTTATTCGGCGAAATCGATAACGGAACTTCATATATTAAATCAATAAATTCAAAAATCGGTGAGTATGATACGATGTCATTTAGTTTCGAGATGCTCACCGGAGTTAATGGCGTTTATAATATCTATTTCTCTGTCAAAGGGCATTGGGAAGACCAACTTTTAATATTTGGTACTAAAGGAACGATAGAGCTTTGCACCAATAAAATTACTGTTAAGAAAGAAGATATGCCCGATGAGGTTTTTGAATATAATGAAAGCTTTGGATATTATGAAGAGTTTACAGATTTCTATAATGCAATTACTAAAAAGAAAAAACCGTTCAGTACTTTTAATGAAGGTTATATCGATATGGTGGTTGTGATTGATGCGATTAATTATGGAATAGCAAACTCGAAAGGATTTATTCCTTAGTAATATTTATCCCAATCTGATATTTGTACAACCTAATTCATTAAGAGCGGAGATCCATTCTCTGCTCTTCTCTTTATCAGTAGTATCAATCGAAATAAACTGTCCTTCTGCGCCGATCTTCCTTGCCTTATCCAAACCAATATTATGATAGGGCATTATCTCGATTCCCAATAACTTAGGATAATCTTTATATAGATTACAGATTGCTTCGAAATGCTTATCGGTATCATTAATCCCCGGAACAATAGGACAGCGTAAAATTATTTTAGCTCCCGCTCCATAAAGCATATTAAAATTCTTCTGAATCAGATCATTATAAACGCCGGTATATTCTTTATGCTTATCATAATCACTCTCTTTATAGTCATAAAGAAAGAGATCAACAAGCGGAAGTATCTCTAGATATTTTTCCGATGGCGCATGTCCGCATGTATCGAGTATAGTATGAATAGAATTATCTTTGCATGCTTTTAATATCTGTTTTGTAAATTGGAATTGAGTCATCGGTTCGCCGCCCGATATTGTTACTCCGCCTCCCGAATTTATATAATAATCTTTATCCTTAAGAATTAATTCTATTACTTGTTCTACCGAGTTTACTTTTCCTGTAATAGAAAGAGCTTCGTTTGGACAAGCAGGAACGCAGTCTCCGGAGAGCTGACATAAAGTAAAATCTATTTCATGTTTATTATCTTTAATAAAATGCGCACCGGTAGGGCAGACCGATACGCATGCGAAGCAGTTAAGACATTTTTCTTGATTGAACGAAAGCTGCGGTTTATAAGCTATCGCTTCGGGATTATGACACCATTTGCAATTAAGCGGACATCCTTTAAGAAAAACAGTAGTCCTTATCCCGGGTCCATCATGAATCGAAAAGCGTTGTATATCAACAATAATTCCTGAATCGTTCATGCTAATAAAGTGTTCTGCTTAGAATATCTTTTTGCACTTCGGTGGATAGTTCCACAAATCGAGCGGAGAATCCGCCGACACGTACAAATAGATTTCGATATTTTTCCGGTTCAACTAGAGCATTCTCCAAGTCGCCACGGTTTAGCACTGTAATCATTGCCTGCGAGCCGCCTTTATCAAAATATGTTTTTAGAAGCGACTTAATTATATCTCTTCTTTCAAAGAATAGTTCGGGACTGAATTTCATATTCTGAACCGAACCCGCATGTATAGAAGTGCTAGGTTTAGCAATTGAATTAAGCATTGCCGTAACGCCTTCTTTATCGTTTCCGCCCGATGGAGCATTTCCGTTATTCATGTGTTCAAATGCTTTCCGTCCATCGGCAGAGGCGTGAGTAGAACGTCCCATTAATGTATTGGCACTATTATTAATTATAACAACCAGATAAGAATGGAGACCTACTCGATCGGCTTGATTCTTCACGAAATTACATACATGATTATGAACTCTTTCTAACATCGAATCGGCTATTTCATTATCGTTGCCATACTTCGGTGCATTAGCGAGCTTAAGTTGGATATTCTCGTATCCTGCAAAATTATTATCTAATGCATCTAATAGTTCTTTTTTAGAGATTAATTTTCTTTCATAAATTAATTCTTTAATGGCAGTGAGGCTGTCGGCGGTATTTGTATTACCGTAGGTCTCGAGGGTTCCACCTAAGTATTTAATTCCGCCGGCAAACATCCCTTTCCCTTTTGCCATACAGTCATCATAAAGAAGACTATTATATAGGAAAGGAGCCTCTTCACCGCAAATTTTATATTCTAATACTTCCTGTTCTGCAAGCAAAGAAACGAAGAACTCTACTTGCTTTTTATACGCATTCATTAAGTCATCAAATGAATGGAAATCTTCAAAATTACCTAATTGCAATCCGATCACTTTACCTGTTACGGGATCAACTCCGTTTCTTAGGGTTACTTCAAGAGCTTTTAGCAGGTTAATTACACCGCTTGGTGTTCCGAAACTTCGTCCTTCCAAAATAAATTCACCGCAGCCATAAGGAGTGAAATATCGCTCGGCTTCTTTAATAGAAAAACCGAATGCATTATTGATCGAATTGATATTTATATCATCATTATAAAGAATAGGATAAGTGGCTCCACCTCCTATTACGTCAAGTGCCTTCTCGAATAGTGCGGGATTCATCCCTTCATAAAACCGTAGAGATAATTGCGGCTCGATCTCCTTAACCGTACGTGTAGCTTCCATTGCAAGTAAAGCGAATCTATCGGCATTCGCTTCGTTCGGTCTTGATTTGCCGCCTATAATTACACGGTTATGAACTACTGTATTACGGTCTGCCATTAATTGCCATAGCGATTGCAAATATTTGAGTGCCTCGTCTTCATCAATAATTCCGGCATTGAGATCGTTTACCAAAAAATCTCCCATATAGATATCCATTCTTCCATAGTTACGGATATCGGCTACATAAGTATAAATCCAGAATAGCTGAATCGCTTCTCTAAATGTGCGAGGTTTTGAAATTGTTATTATATGTAATGTATCTGCAATTTTATTCAGCTCTTCTTTTTTCTCATCGATTGTAGAGATTTCAGCCAAGAGACGAATCTCTTTCTCATAGTATAAACAAACATCCGCAAGTACGTCAATTGCAATTTTCATCCCTTCATAAAATTGAACGTCTCTTCCATCGAATTCAGCGGTAGCTTTAAGTTCTTCAATCTCTTTATATATACCTGGGATACCGAGGTCTAAAAGTTTTTTGAAATTAGGAGTGCTGCCCGTTAAACGGTATAGAGGGAAAGCTATTCCGCTTGTATTCATCCAATCATCGGAGAATAGATATTGAGCCATAAGCGGGGGATATTCTTTTCTTATCTTATTTGATGTATCTTCCGTCTCCCAAAATTTCAGCATCTCTTCTATTTTCGCTTTTTCTTCGGCTGGATAGTCATAAGTCTTCAAATCATTTTCGATCTCTTCAAATTGGCAGTAATATGCGAATGCGGTAGGTCCCCATTCATCGATAGTAAAACCGACTCTTCCTTGCTTTAGTCTTCCGGCAAAAAGGTCTCCGTCTTGAATCGGAGTGAAATATGCAGGGTATTCTGCTTTTAGGCACATCGCTTCTTTAATTGCAGGATGAGCGTCTTTATACGCTTTATATACTTCCGTTATTTTTAGTTCTTTGCTATAATCTTTCATTTTCGTTTCTATTGATATTTGTTTAATTTCGTTTATATTGTATGTCATAAATATCGAATAAACATAACTAAATCTTGTCTTTTAATGATTCTAAACTTGTAATATATTGATATATCGTAATAATTATGAGCACAAAAACAAAACTAAAATCGATCAAGCTATATTCCGAAGATTTAATCGACCGCGAAACCGAAATTCACTACGCATTTCATAAATCTTTGAAAAGTATAACGACTATTCATACACATAATTTTTATGAATTATTCTTAGTTGTAAGCGGTGAAGTAATTCACGTAATTAACGATAAGCAGCAAAAATTAAGCGAAGGTTCTTTAGTCTTTATACGCAAGCATGATATTCATTATTATAAGCAATCGGAAGATAGCGATTGCACTATTATAAATCTGGCTTTTCGTGAGTCAACCTTAAGAGATCTTTTTGAATAT
>CALDDL010000322.1 GCA_937936675.1 uncultured bacterium | reverse complement strand
TTAAAAAAAATAGTTAATGCTATAAAATATTTAATGAGTAAAATAAAAAATTGAGTACCTCCACAATCCGGCTGAGTTAATTAAAAAGGGAAGCGGGGGGGATAATAAAAAAAATGCTGGCTGTGTTAGTAAAAATGGGAGGCGGCTGAGTTATTAAAAAGGGAAGCAGGTGGGTTAATAAAAAAAGCGAGGGGGATAATAAAAAAAATGCTGGCTGTGTTAGTAAAAATGGGCGGCGGCTGAGTTATTAAAAAGGGAAGCAGGTGGGTTAATAAAAAAAAGGGATCGGTAGTAATAAAAAAAACCCGGCTCTAGTGCCGGGCTGCAAGTAGTGTGGAATGTTTTCGATGAACTAATCTAATAATTCTTTTTCATTATTTCAATACCGAAAGTAACCCCTTTCTTTATCCCTGGTTATCTTCACCCATCACTCACAAATTGCTTTCAGAGTGATAGTAGTTCCTTTTCTCTCATTTTGCGATATAGAGTATAAGGGGGATTTCCACCCACGCCCGGTCTCTTAGTGTTTGATGTAAAAGGCGATTTCCTAATACGATCCCCTCACTATTGGAATTAGTTATAAGTGTAATTCTCTCTTTTTCTCACCCTTTCGATTCCTGGAAATTCCGCGCAAAATAGAGATTTTTATTATTAAATTAATAATGTTATGGTTATTAAATTAATAATGACCAACTTCATCAAAAATAAATAGTTGGTTTTTAGGTCAAAAATAAATGACCTTTTTGGTACTCTATTTGATACTCTTATTGCAGGGCTTACTTAAATATATTTTCCAAAAGAGGAGAATCAGATGAAAAAATCAGCTTTACTGTTGTTATTCTTCATTTCCAGTATTTCTTATAGTCAATTCAAAGTAAACTTGTTTGATGATGCAGTAGCCAAGGATATGTTTAATCATCCTACGACTACTGATCTAAACGGATTAGGCACCGGAACAAGTTATATGCTATTGACTGATGCAACGGACGTAAAACATGGCGGAAGTGCATCGCTAAAAGTTGAATGGTTCGTTAATACCACCGAATCATGGGGCGGTTTCGCTCAAATGCAGCACATGCTTGATGCCGATACTAAAAAGGGCGAGTATTATGATTTTAGCATGGCAGACCATTTAAGTATCTGGTATAACAACACAGTCGCTTCAACAAGAAACGGCTCGGTTCACATGAGATTCAAAATGCATGAGGCAGGCGGAGAATCTACTTATTATTCAGGATCGGATACCGATCATGAAGATTGGTACTTCGAAACCGCAGTTCCTTATGATGATACACCGGGCTGGAAAGAACTTATAATCCCTCTAAAAACAATCGATGGCTTTGATGGCGCAGGACCAAACGCAGAAGGTTTCTCGCTTCCCGGATGGAGCGGCACTCGCAATAATGGCGAAATGGACTTAAATAAAATTATCGGTTATTCTATCGAATGCACAGCTCCCGTTGTTTCCGAGAATATTGCTTCGGGTACAATCTATTGGGATGATTTAACACTTCAAGGCACAAAATATCCGGTAATCGAAAATTTTGATAATGTTGCCGCAGTCGCAGATTATTACAAAATTGATAACATGAGCTGGGGAACTCCTAATGCAAGCTTAGTTATTTCAGATGAAAAAACAGACGTATTCGAAGGCGCATCTTCTCTTAAAATTGATTACAAAGTTAATGCAAATCAATCATGGGGCGGATACGTTAATATGGAACACATTTTCCCTGCACCAATTAAGTTAGACGGTAATACCAATCTTTATTGCGCAATTAAAAATCTTGTACCAAATGAACTCAAAGGCAGATTGCAATTCCGTTTCATTCTTTATGATGATGCAAGCTCGGTAAGACAAAGTTGGATGCAGATATTCAATGTCAATATCGATTCTGTTTCTGATTGGACTATGGTAAAAATTCCATTGGAGTTTAATGAAGTATCTTCATGGGACTTAGTAAATTATGAATTTATTAATCCACCTGATCAGGGAAATCCAGATACAAAGATGGATTTAGCTACAATTGGCGGATATAAAATTGAGTTCTCAGTTGATGCAAAAGGACCTACCGGTGCCGAAGTTTATTCTCAAGGTTCTTTATTAATCGATTTTATTATTCCCGCAGGTTATAGAGAAACAGACGTAACGGCACCTGAAAAAGTTTCCGGTATCGAAGCTATCGCAAGTAACTTCTTAAACCTTGTTACATGGAATGATGTACCGGGCGAAACAGGCGAAAAATATAGCGTTTATTATTCAAAGAATCCTATTACATCACTAGATGCCGAAGGCGTTGAAGTAGTTAAACTAAAAATTGAAGAAGGCACAGGATTAGTTAATCATCTTCTTCGCGCACCTGCAACAGATCAAAACGTAACTTATTATTATGCTATTACATGTACAGATAAAGCAGGCAACGTTTCTGAAGTAGCTTCGAGCAGTGCTTCAACCACAAACTTAGCAAAAGGCGTTCCTGTTGTTTCTTTATCAGTTCCAAATAATTTTACTGCAGATGGAAATCTTGATGAATGGAGTTCAATTATTCCAATAGAATTAAGCTCCGAAAAAGGAACTGCATTCTTAGCTCCGAATACAAAATCGGATGGAGATGCTGACCTTTCGGCTAAAGCTTATGTAGCTATCGATGGTAATTATCTTTATGTAGCATTTGATGTTAATGATGATGCGGTTCTGCCAAGCGCAAAAGCAGAATCATATTTGAATGATGCAGTTGATTTATTTATCGGTTTATATAATTGGCATGGTCCTTCGCATGTTGGTTTAATGCGCGGCGCTCAACCTGATTATCACTTAAGATTCACCAAATCAAGATTATTGAATGAAGGCGGAAGCGGTGATATTGATTCTTTATTAACTCCGGGTGCTAATTATTATTGGGAAGAAAGATTCCCAGCCGGTTATGTAATTGAAGCAAAAATTCCGTTAGTAGATCTTGGCAATAAACGCAATAGTCCTACTGCTCCTACCGATCAGATTATGGTCAGAGAAGGTTTCAGAATTCCGATCGATTTCTCGATTAATGATAATGATTCAGGAGAAAGAGAAGGAATTTTATGCTACTCACCTAATAATCAAGATTTATCATATCAGGATGTAAGCCGCTGGTATTATACTTGGATTGGTGATAAATGGGATGCTATCACAAGCGTTGAAGAAGAAGTTCTTCCTGAGACATACTCACTTTCACAGAACTATCCTAATCCGTTTAATCCTACTACCACTATAAAATATTCAGTAGCTAATGCCGGTTTCGTTAATCTAAAAGTATTTGATATCCTCGGCAGACAAGTAATGGAATTAGTAAATAGACAGCAGGATAAAGGTAATTATACTGTTAGTTTTGATGGTTCTAATTTGTCAACTGGCGTATATTTCTATAAATTAGAAAGCGGAAATTTTACAAGTATAAAGAAAATGATGCTTATAAAATAATTCCCTTTGTGTAGTGGTGGTGCCTCTCCACTATATGAAAAAGCCCTGCAATCATAAGCAGGGCTTTTTTTTTGCACACAATCGCACTTTCTTGCCTATTTCTGTTTTTTATTTCATATTGGCTTTTCAATTCCAACGTATAAGGATTCTTTATGATCGTAATGAAATTCGGCGGATCGAGCGTAGCTAATGCCGAGAGAATTAATTCCGTGATCTCCATTCTCCAAAAAAGAATTGAGATTAATGATAATATAGCTGTCGTATTCTCTGCATTTCAATCCGTAACCGATAGCCTTATCGAAATCGGCAATCTCGCACTCAAACGCAGCGCAGTATATAAATCGAAATTGAAGACATTAACGCAGCTCCACTTCAAAGCAATTAATGAACTCAATCAAGGATACGATATTAGTATATTGCAATATAAAGCGGAATCTTTATTCGAAGAACTTTCTGAAATTCTTCATGGAGTATTCTTAGTAAAAGAACTCACTGCAAAATCGCTCGATTATATTGTCAGCTTTGGCGAAAGACTCTCTTGCACGATTATAAGCGAATCGATGATCAATCGAGGAATTGATTGCGAATATCTTAATGCCTCGCAAATCATAAAGACCGATAACGAATTTGGTAAAGCTCGTGTAAATTTCAAATTGACTAACAGAAATATCAAAGCATACTTTAAGAAACATAAAAAGATTCAGATAGTAACCGGATTTATTTCATCGACCGAAGAGAATGAAATTACCACTTTGGGAAGAGGCGGATCGGATTATACCGCAGCGATAATCGGTGCGGCTATCGATGCGGACGCTATCGAAATATGGACGGATGTCGATGGAATATTAACCGCAGATCCGAGAAAAGTAGCCGATGCATTCTCTCTTAAATCGGTTACTTATGAAGAGGCGATGGAGCTTTCGCATTTCGGGGCTAAGGTAATTTATCCGCCCACGATGCTCCCCGCACTCGATAAGAAAATTAAAATAATTATTAAAAATACTTTTAATCCTGAAGCGGCAGGCACTATGATTATTGAAAAAAGTCGAGAGCATGAAGTGCCGATGAATAAATCGGCGACCGGCTCGCGGAGTGAGAAAAGTATTGGAACGAATATCGGTTCAGATGCCGGCTC
>CALDDL010000321.1 GCA_937936675.1 uncultured bacterium | reverse complement strand
GTTGTATTCAAATTTAAGAAACCGGATTTGGTAAAGGATCTTTCTAAAGTTGGTGGTTTGGATAATGTCAACATGACTTTTACAATTGGTGATGAGACGGCATTTACCGGTGGAAGTTATTTGATTTCTACAAATGGAAAAGGTACGGTTGGTGATCGCGGATTTGTAAAAATATTGGTAAGAGACGCTTCTCAAAATACAGTAGCTGAATTTGATTCGGTATTTACAGGTGAATCATTTACGTTCAATGGAATTACAGGCAAGGTAACATTCGAATCAGGCAAAGCTCCTTCTCCGGGTAATATTTTTTCGTTTACTGCCGTTAAACCGGTTCCACCGACATTGAAGGATAAATATCAATTTGAAATAAAGGGTTCTACAATCGATAAAGAGAAACTGACTGCCGAGGCGGTAAATATTAAGGTAGTGCCGAATCCGTATATCGTTTCATCTTTATATGAACCGGAATTCGGAGAGCTTAGAAGAGAGCCTCTTCGCCAGATACAATTTATCAATCTACCGAATGAATGTACGATATATATCTTTACGATAGATGCGGACTTGGTGAAGACGATATATCATAATGCAGTCAGCGGCACCGAAGCGTGGGATTTAAGAAGCGAAGGCGGAAGAGAAATCTCACCGGGAATTTATATGTATGTAGTTAAAGCAGATGGCGTTGAATTTAAAAGTCGATTTGCAATAATTAAATAGTAAAAAGTTTTGGAATAAATATGAAAAAAATAACGACATTTTTACTTTTATTAATGATGTGCGGAATAATAACGGCACAAAATCCCAATTTGGGAACCTCGGGAGCGCAGTTCCTCGAAATACCTGCCGGAGCAAGAGCTGCGGCGATGGGAGGTGCGGTAATAGGGCTTAATGATGATGCTTCATCGGTTTTCTGGAACCCTGCAGGTATAGCTAAAATCGAAAAGAATGCGGTACATTTTTCTTATATGCGCTGGTTCGATATGTTTGATTATAATGCTGCTTCGGCTGCTTTTAATATTGATGGAGTGGGAACAATCGCCGCAAGTGTTGTTTTGTTTTCGATGGATGAAATGGAGATAACAACCGAGAAACAGCCGAACGGAACGGGGAGATTTTTCGATGCCGCCGATGCTGCAATAGGAATATCTTATGCGCGATTTTTGACCGATCGATTCGCCGTGGGTGTGACGGCTAAATTAGTTACTCAAAGAATATGGAATGAAACCGCCACGGGAGTTGCTTTCGATGTCGGAACTCAATATCGGTTAGACTTTCAAAATCTTACCATCGCAATGAAGATGAGTAATTTCGGTGCTGATATGAAGTTCGATGGCGAAGACTTGAATGTGGTATATGACAAAGACAATTCAGTTCCGCTTAATCGTCTAGCTCCTGCACGTCTTAATACCGATTCATACCCTCTTCCACTTTCGTTTCAAGTAGGGATTGCAATGGATATCTATAATTCGGAATTTTTCAAGATGCGAGCTGATATAGATGCGGTTCATCCAAATGATAATGTAGAGAGAATAAATTTCGGAACAGAGTTATCGTTCTTTGATCGCCTTTATTTAAGGGGTGGATATCGACATAATTATGATGATGAAGGATTGGCATTTGGAGCAGGTGCTAATCTTCCGCTCGGCAGTACTTTGGTAAGTTTTGATTATGCATATTCTATTTATGATATTCTTCCAAGTATTCATAGAATATCGGTAGGTTTTGTATTCTGAAAAAAGTTTTTTACATACTATTATTTTTCTTATGTGCCGGTACTATATCGGCACAAGGTTATGTAGTGGCAGTGGGCGGCGGCTCTGAAGATAAAGGCGGCTGGAGCGATAAACCGTATAGATATATTGTTGATCGGTCAATTAATAAAAAAATTGTAATCATATCGGATGATTCACCCTCGGATTCATCTTGGCTTCCAAATTATTTTAAGTCTCTCGGAGCCGAAGAAGCATATAATTTTTATATCCCGACAAAAGCATTTGCTAATTTAGAAAGCACAGCTGAAATAATAAAGTCTGCAGGAGCAGTTTTTATTCGAGGCGGAGATCAATGGATATATACAAATTTGTGGAAAGTAACACTGGTCGAGGATGCAATAAGAGAGGTTTTTAATAATGGCGGTGTTGTAGCCGGAACGAGTGCGGGTGCAATGGTGCTCGGTGATCTTGTTTTTACTGCATCTCAATATAGCAGTATCGATTCGGAGGATGCTCTTAATAATCCGTTTAGTTCAGGCGTGAAATTAGAAGATGATTTTCTGAAGCTTACACCTAATGTAATTTTTGATACTCATTTTATTGAACGGGGACGATTCGGGAGATTAATGGCATTTCTTTATAACTTCCATTTCAGTACAGGAAGAGATGTAATAGGTATCGGCATTGACGATCGGACTGCGGTTGCGATTTCGCCCGATTTAATTGCAGAAGTAATGGGAAGCGGAACAGTTACATTCTTTCAAAAAGATGAATTGACTAATTACATCAGAACCGCTGACGGATATGTGATAGATAATTTAAAAGCCGATCTATTAGTAGAAGGTTGGAAATGGAATATCGCGGAGAAGAAAATATATTCGATGCCCGAGAGTGCAAAGCCGTTTTCTAGCAATGTTAATACTCCTGTTAATGATTTCAAGATTTTCAATCTACCAATTAATAGTGCGGCAGATAAATTACTTTCTGAAATTACGAGTGAAGATAGTGTTCTTATTATTAATGATAATAAATCGTCTCAAAGTGCAGATATTATAAAAAATAAATTTGCTTCGGCGGGTATTAATAGCGAAAGTTTTGAAATAAATTCTGCTTCGTTAAATGATCCTACAGAATCTGCAAAATTTTTGAAAAAAAAGAAATTAATTTTTATTACGGAATATGCTGAAAATATCCTTCAGCTTGCAGATACTAATTATACTGCCTCAAAAAATTTAAAAGAGAGAATTACCGGAAAAAGCGATTTATTTTTTATTGGCAAAAGCGGGAAATTAGCCGGAAGTTATTTTGTCGGTAATACTGATATAGATAAACTTGCAGCATATAAAGGCAGAATGAATATTTATGCAGGATTAGGGTTGTATGATAATGTAATAATCCAACCCGATATTTTTAGCAATGGCGATTATGAAGAGAATTGGTCATCATCGATTCCGTTTGGATTAATGAAAGCTCGCAAAAATATCGGATTATATTATAATGATCGTGCCGATATTAGTATCAATTCTAAATCGATAAAAAATTCGGAAAAAACTTTTTGGGGAATAATTGATTCGCAGAGTTCGACATTTACTGATTCATCAAAATGGAAAATGAGTAGTTCCTCCACTCGACAGTCGGTAGCATTTGATAATCTCCGATATTCATATTCCAAGTCGTCATATAGTTTCAATTTAGAAACACGCAGAATGGATTTTGAAAGTTCAATTGATCGTGTGGAAATTACCGAGTTAACAACCGAATATAGATTAGAACAAAATT
>CALDDL010000320.1 GCA_937936675.1 uncultured bacterium | reverse complement strand
GAAATGAAGCGATTCTTCTTTGTTGATGTGGCTTGAGGTATTTTATTACAAAATCTACTAAGAACCCTGCTGAAAGATTAATTACAAATATTGTTATGCTATTAAAAAGGTCTCTCTTAAATAAAACTAAAGAAACAAATACAGCGACTATGGTAACAATAAAAGGTAATGTTCCAAAAATTGAAGAAATAGCTACAACACCTGGTGAGAGTACAACAAACATTGCAAATAAACTAATTCCACTCCAGAATAAAAGTGATATAGTTATTATAAAAAATACAATTGCAGTTCCCATATCCGGCTCTAATAAAATTAATAAAATGGGAAAGAATCCTATAAATAGCGCAATTCCGATATCTTTAAAATTATTTATGTCGTCTTTTTTATTTGTTAACCAATGAGATAACATTAGAATCGTACCTATTTTGGCGATCTCTGAAGGCTGAAAACCGATAGGGCCAAAATCCATCCAACTTTTTGCACCATAAACCGTTTTTCCTGCAACTAAAACTACAAGAAGCAAAAAAATAGAAAAAATATATGAAGGAAGTGCTGCTACTCTTAAATATTGAGAAGGTAGAAAGTATATGACAAAAAATACCATCAACGAGATAATCAAAGCGGCTAATTGTCTTTGAAAATTTCCGCTCGCTATTGGATGATTAACAGTAGAACTATATATTGCTAAGAGTCCCGAAATAATTAATAACATGACGGGGATAAAAACTACTAAATCAAATCTATCCTGAAGTTTGTAATTAATTTGCATTAGCAGCTAAAGTTTTATTTTTTACTAAATATGCTTTCATAATATCTCTTGCTATTGGAGCAGCATGAGTACTTCCAAATCCGGCATTTTCAACAATAACTGCAATTGCAATTTTTGGATTATCATAAGGAGCAAAACCAACAAAAATGGCGTGGTCATTACCATGTGGATTCTGTGCAGTACCTGTTTTACCTGCAATTGTAAATTCAGGGGTCCTAATATTTCCTGCAGTACCGGCTCCATTTACCACTCTAAACATTGCATCTCTAACTATATCAAACGAAGCTTTACTAATACCTAAATCAATATATTCAGGCTTTGCTTCTAAATATTCATTAGTTAAGTTTTTTATAAATCCTTTTACAAAATGCGGTTTAGCCGATTTGCCATAATTAGCTAGTAAAGCAACATACTGTGCAAGCTGAATAGGCGTAACACTTAATTCACCTTGACCAATTCCAAGACTTATTAAAATACCTTTGGGATATCGATCTTTTCCAAACACTCGATCATAATATTTTTGATCCGGGACTAAGCCGGAATTTTCTTCGGTTATATCCACTCCGGTTCTATGTCCAAAACCAAACATTCTGGAATACTTTGCCCACCTTTCTAAACCAATTTTCAATATCAACGAATAGTAAAATGTGTTGCATGATTTTTCGATAGAAGTTTTTACGTCCACCGAACCATGGACGTGAAGACATTTGAAGAATCGATTACCAAACTGGAAACCACCACCGCAATTAATTCTATAATTAGTATCTATAATTCCCTCTTCAAGTGCAGTAATTGCGGCAAGCATTTTATAAGTAGAGCCGGGAGAATAGATCGACATAGTTGCGCGATTAAATAATGGTTTTTCCGGATCATTATTAAGATCTCTCCAAATTTTATTAGAAGTAACAGATGCAAAATCAGCTAAATTATATCCGGGAGAGCTTAAGAAAGCTAGTATTTCTCCGGAAGAGGGTTCAATTGCCACAACCGAACCTCGTTTACCCACGAATAGACTTTCAGCCATTACCTGCGCATCTTTATCGATTGATAAAATTAAATCATATCCTTTTTCAGCAGGTTTATCAGTTTCTCCGTTCTTATATCTACCAATAGTTTTTTGTTTTGAATCTACAAGAACATACTTGATACCTTTCGTACCCCTGATGTATTCTTCATAAGTTTTTTCAATACCATTAAAACCGATATTATCACCCATTTCGTAATCATCTTTTTTCTTACGAAGCATATCGGCAGAAATTTCCTTAGTATAGCCAAACATGTGGCTACCATTAACACCAAAAGAATAATCACGTTGAGTTTCCATTACATAATCAACTCCGGGCAGATTCGCCTGATTTTCTTCGTACCATGCAATCACTTTGAAACTTGCGTCTTTTAATATTCTTCTTGGTAAAAATTTTGAATATTGCCGAGTATCCTTAAGTATCTTATTTATGTATCCTTCAGGATATCCTATCATTGATTCTATGTAGCTATTTAATTTTGTATCGTAATCAGCAGGAGTTAGGCGCAATGTAAATGAAGGTTTGTTGCCTACTAATACTTTATGATTACGATCAAAAAATATGCCCCGAGGTGCTGTTTGATAAACCGGCTTAACGCTGTTATCATCCGACTTTTCAGAATACTTTGTCTGCTCGACAATCTGCATGCTAAATAACTGGATGCCAACTATAAAGCTAAATCCAACAATTATAACTAAAAATAAATTTTTTCTAAAATAAGAACCAAAAAAAGAATCATTCATATTAATCTCTTTTCGAAATAAAT
>CALDDL010000319.1 GCA_937936675.1 uncultured bacterium | reverse complement strand
ATTTATTTCGAAAAGAGATTAATATGAATGATTCTTTTTTTGGTTCTTATTTTAGGAAAAATCTATTTCTGGTTATAATTGTTGGATTTAGTTTTATTGTCGGCATTCAGCTATTTAGCATGCAAATAGTTGAACAGACCAAATATTCTGAAAAGTCAGATGATAATAGTGTTAAGCCCGTTTATCAAACCGCACCTCGTGGTATATTCTTTGACCGTAATCATAGAGTTTTAGTAGGAAACAAACCTTCATTTACATTGCGCTTAACTCCTGCCGATTACGATACAAAATTAAATAGCTATATAGAATCAATGATAGGATATCCTGATGGCTACATTAATAAAATACTTAAAGAGACCCGCCAATATTCAAAATTTTTACCTAGAAGAATTTTAAAGGACGCAAGCTTCAAAGTGATTGCATGGTATGAAGAAAATCAAGCGAATTTGCCCGGAGTTGATTATGTTATGGAAACTCAGCGTGATTATTCCTTTGGTGTTAATGGCAGCCACATGTTTGGCTATACTAAAGAAATATCTGCCGATATGCTTCGTAAGAAAAAAGATGATTACGAAATGGGTGATAATATCGGTTTCAATGGAATTGAAAAAACTTATGAAGAATACATCAGAGGCACGAAAGGGATCAAGTATGTTCTTGTAGATTCAAAACAAAAAACTATTGGAAGATATAAGAATGGAGAAACTGATAAACCTGCTGAAAAAGGATATGATTTAATTTTATCGATCGATAAAGATGCTCAAGTTATGGCTGAAAGTTTATTCGTTGGAAAGCGTGGGTCGGTAGTAGCTATTGAGCCAGCCACAGGAGAAGTAATTGCATTCTTAAGCTCACCGGGATATAACTTAGCTGATTTCGCATCTGTTACTTCAAATAAGATTTGGAGAGATCTTAATAATGATCCTGAAAAACCATTATTTAATCGCGCAACTATGTCGATCTATTCTCCCGGCTCTACTTATAAAATGCTTGCCGCAATTACTGCACTTGAAGAGGGAATTATAGATACTAATTATAGAATTAATTGCGGTGGTGGTTTCCAGTTTGGTAATCGATTCTTCAAATGTCTTCACGTCCATGGTTCGGTGGACGTAAAAACTTCTATCGAAAAATCATGCAACACATTTTACTATTCGTTGATATTGAAAATTGGTTTAGAAAGGTGGGCAAAGTATTCCAGAATGTTTGGTTTTGGACATAGAACCGGAGTGGATATAACCGAAGAAAATTCCGGCTTAGTACCGGATCAAACATATTATGATCGAGTCTTTGGTAAAGATCGATATCCAAAAGGTATTCTAATAAGCCTTGGAATTGGTCAAGGTGAATTAAGTGTTACGCCCATTCAACTTGCACAATACGTTGCTTTATTGGCTAATAATGGAAAATCAGCTAAACCTCACTTCGTAAAAGGATTTATAAAAAACTTAACAAATGAATATATGGAAGCAAAACCTGAATATATTGATTTAGGAATGAAGAAAGAGTCATTCGATATTATTAGAGATGCAATGTTTAGAGTGGTTAATGGAGCCGGTACTGCTGGAAATATTAGGACTCCTGAATTTACTTTCGCAGGAAAAACAGGGACGGCGCAGAACCCCCATGGAAATGATCACGCCATATTTGTTGGCTTCGCTCCTTATGATAATCCAAAAATTGCAATTGCAGTTATTGTTGAAAATGCCGGATTTGGAAGTACTCATGCTGCACCAATCGCCAGAGATATAATGAAAGCATATTTAGTAAAAAATAAAACTTTAGCCGCTAATGCAAATTAATTATAAGCTTCAGGATAGATTTGATTTAGTAGTTTTCATTCCCGTAATGTTATTAATTATTTCGGGGCTCTTAGCTATATATAGTTCTACGGTTAATCACCCAATGGCAAGCGGAAATTTTCAAAGACAGTTAGCTGCATTGATTATCTCTTTAATGGTATTTTTTGTCATATACTTTCTGCCTTCTCAATATTTAAGAGTAGCCGCGCTTCCTTCATATATTTTTTCTATTTTTTTGCTTCTGGTAGTTTTGGTTGCAGGAAAAACGGTTTATGGTGCAAAAAGTTGGATGGATTTTGGTCCGATCGGTTTTCAACCTTCAGAAATTGCTAAGATAGGAACCATCCTCATGCTATCACATTGGCTTACCGATAAGAAAGATGATATAAATAATTTTAAAGATATTGGAGTTGCATTATTTATTGGGTTTTTCCCGATTCTTTTAATTCTATTGGAACCCGATATGGGAACTGCAATCGTATTTTTCATAATAACTATTTCTTTGTTATTCTGGAGTGGTATTAGTTTGTTCGCGATGTTTGTTGTTCTTTCTCCGGGTGTCGTGGCAATCTCTTCTATTTTTGGTACCTTACCTTTTATTGTTACAATTGTTGCAGTGTTTGTCTCATTAGTTCTCTTTAAACGAGACCTTTTCAATAGTATAACAGTTTTTGTAATTAACCTTTCAGCAGGTTTCTTAGTTGATTTTGTAATAAAATACCTCAAGCCACATCAACAAAGAAGAATCGCTTCATTTC
>CALDDL010000318.1 GCA_937936675.1 uncultured bacterium | reverse complement strand
TCTGTAATTTTTTTATAGTCGTTCGATTCGATAGATTTTTTATCGGTTAAAGCTGATCCAACACCAACAGCAACAGCACCTGCTTCAATCCACTCACCTGCATTAGTTAAAGTTACTCCACCTGTGGGCATCAATTTAAGATACGGCATTGGGGCAAGAATTCCTTTGAAAAAATTCATACCCAATACATCAGCCGGGAATACCTTTATTATATCCGCTCCTGCTTCATAAGCGGTTTGTATTTCAGTAGGAGAAAAACATCCTGTCATTGCAGGGACATCAAACTTATGCGCAATATCTATTATCTCTTTTTTGTAAATCGGACTTACAACATATTTAGCACCGGCTTTAATCGCAGATTCAGCAGTTGTTGCATCGAGTATTGTTCCGACTCCGATAATTACTTTTTCCTTAAATTCTTCAGACATCTTCTCAATAAGAGAAATTGCATTCGGCACTGTCATGGTAATTTCAATACAAGTAATACCGCCATCATAAATTGCTTGAATTACATTTTTTAATTTGCTTTCATCTTTTATTCTCAGGACGGCAACTGCCTTCCTTTTAATAACCTCATCGGTTAATTCTTGTCTATTCATTTTTTAAATGGTTCTAAATGTTTATTAAAATGTTTTATTAATACATCATAATGTACATCTTCATTTTCTTTTAAGCAGGTAATTATTCTTTCCTTGAAAAGATATTTCCCGGCTTCATCAACTGAAGTAAGTACACTTCCAAAAGTAACGTGAAGAACTTGGCGAGCATCATCTTGGCTAAATAACTCAATTAATTGTGCGTCGCTATATTTATCCGCTGGTAGTACATTATTCAAATCGGCAGAAACATGATAAGTTTTTTTCTCATTTTCATATAATCCTCTAGAGAATTCTAATATTTCACGGAAGAGTTTTGGTTCTTTAATTGCAGTTACGCGAAGTGCTTCTAAATAGCTCGTACCCGCTGTTTTTACATGTGTGATAGTATTTGGAATTGATCCAATTACAGCATAAACAGAAAACTTATCGCTTCCGGAATGAAGGCTTAATTTATAATTTCCAAAATGTTTTACTACCTGGTGATGCTTTAGATATTCTTCTTTGAATATTTCTAAATCGCCTTTATAATCAATTCCTTTTTCAAAGTCCCCGATAAACCTTGGGGCAAGACTAACAAACTCCACACCTAAGCGTGTAAGTTCATTTACAAAAAAGAAATGCTCGAAAATTGATGTAACTGATTCTGTTTCATCTACTGATATTTCCACTTCATAATGCCTATTCCCGGCAATGCCTTTTAGGTAGTGAAACATTTTATCAATATGAAGAATGGCTTTTCCATATTTAGCATAAGCTCTTAAAACCAATTCTTCATTTACTTCTAATTCGAGTTCGTTATTTAAGATTATTTTATTCGTTAAATATCTTTGCTTGGCAGAATTAAAATTATCATCTAATTGATTCCAGTCAAGCGATGAAACTGAATTTTTTAATTGATCCAATTCATAATCATCTGCATTATTATCTACATGATCACCGGGATCGAAAGTAAACATAGTGTAACCGGCATTAAGCATTAGATCAATATCATCACTATTTTTTAAGTGATCAGCATCAGCTCCAAAACCATCTTTATATCCTTCTTGAAAGACAGCCCAAACAGCGGCATCCATTACTTCTTCCGGTTTTCGTTTAGTTCTGGTTAATTCTCTTATTGATTGTTGAGCTAATATCGGAACAAATTCATGACCTTTTAATGCTCTCAAATGTCCCGGGTTTGCTAATCCTATTCTATCACCAAAGCCAAAAGAATTTTTTAATCCCGTTAGAATAGGATTAGTGTATGCGAATAATTCTTGAATAAGTTTTCTATTTGCCGTATTTAATGAACATACTTTTATTACTAAATCATCATTTTTATTTTCCGATCCTTCAAACTTTTTAAAGTAATTGGAATCCGGATAATTTGTAACAACAAAAAAATTTTTTTCGATCCCTTTTTTCGCTATAAAAAATAATGAATCTGTATGCGTAGTAATTGAATTCGGATAGATTTTAATAACTTCATCATTACTTAAAATATATTCGATAAATTCGGATTTGTGTTCTTTACTACTTTCAAGAGTTTTTATAAATCCATCTAAGTTCATTTTGTTTACTCTACAGTTTATATGCTTTTTTAACTAAGTTATATGTTAAGTCTTCGGCAATAATTTTTGCTTCGTCTAACGAGATAATATGTTTAGATACAAGACCGGCGAGGAAATTGGCATCAACACGGCGAGCAGTATCATGCCGAGCCGGAATAGATACAAATGCACGGGTATCATCATTGAATCCAACTGTATTATAAAATCCGGCAGTTTCTGTTACTTGATGACGATATCGACTCATTCCTTCGATACTATCATTGAACCACCATGCCGGACCTAATTTCATTGCCGGATAGTGACCTGCCAATGGAGCTAATTCACGAGCGTAATTTGTTTCATCCAAAGTGAATACTATTACTGTTAATCTTTTGTCATTACCATATTTATTTAATAATTCTTTCAGATTATTTGTGTATTCGGTTTGTAATGGAATATCGCAACCTTTATCCAATCCGAATCGATCATAAATTACTTTATTATGATTACGATGTGAGCCGGCATGTATCTGCATTACCATTCCATCATCAATACTCATTCTCGCCATTTCCATTAACATATTAGCAGTAAATAAATGAGCATCATCTTCATTAAGTTTACCGTTTAAGGCACGAGTAAAAATATCTTCGGCTTCTTTGCTACTTAATTTATGCGTATAAGGAGAAAGAACACCATGATCAGTTGATACAGCTCCATTTATCTTAAAATATTCTCTGCGTTCTTCCAATGCTTTAATTAAGAGATCATAAGAAGTAATTTTATAATTAACGGATTTCTCTAATGCCGATAAATTAAGTTTCCAATTCGGACTAGATAAATCAGTAACAGCATCGGGTCTAAAGCAAGGAATAATTCTTCCATTCCAACCTGAATTTATAATTTCTTGATGCTGAATCAGTGAATCGCTTGCGGCATCGGTTGTTGAGAGCACTTCTATCTTAAAATTATCAAATAACGTTCTCGGCAAAAATTCAGGTGAATTAATTTTTTCGTTTAGTTCATCATATATCTTTAATCCGTTTTCTTTATTTAATTTTTCTTTAATTCCGAAAACAATATTAAATTCATAATCGAGCCAAACGCCTGATGGAGTACCTCTGAATAAAAAATAATTTTCTGCAAAAAGCTGCCAAATTTTTTTGGAATCAGTTTCCACTATTGAACCGTCAACTACAGGAATGCCTAATGATTCTAATGATATTCCTTGTGAATAAAGCATTCTGAAGATATAGTGATCAGGAATCAAAAATAATTGAGTCGGATTAGGAAATGGTTTATTATCAACAAATATTTGAGGATCAACATGACCATGCGGACTGATGATAGGCATCTCTTTTATGTGCCAATATAATTCATAAGCAATTTTCCTTACATTCGGCTCCGGATCAAAAAAACGATATTCCTTCAATTGAAAGTTTTCCATAATTATCCTTAATCTTTTATTTCAATAGTAATCGGATTGTTCAGACTATTAACTTGATCATCTAAATAATTAATAAATTCTTTTTCAGTAGTGATTGGTTTTGGCTCAAGTTCCCATGCAGCGGCGAAGTAATATATTACTTTTCCATTATTCGGTTTCAACTTTACTATGTAACTTAAGTTATCTTCCGTTAATTCAATTAAAGCAGACTTATTATAGAAAAGAGCAATTCCCATATTATCATTATTTAACGATTGTTTTCCGAATAGTGAGATATATTGCCAATCGCCTTTGTTATTACTTCTGACAAAACTCGTGCCTTCATATTTTGCTAGACCGGTAACGATGTTTTCTGCGTCTTCAATTAATAGATCACATTTTGTAAGGCGACTTCCGGCATTAATTGAAAGCTTGGCATTGAGATCATATTTTTTCCCATCAACTAACCAACCATAATAATTTGTTTCTATGGTTGAACGAATAGGTCCATTTTCATTTATTTGAGAAATTACACTATCGGTTTTTGATACCATGTTTACTTTACCCTTAGCCCACATTCCGATAGAACCAATTCCGAGTGAACTACCGACTTTAAAAATATCCATGCCCCAATCTTGCATTTTATGATAAGAATCATCATTAGCTACAGTATCATGAACGCCGACATCCTTAAGAAGTAATTTATAAATCTTCTTCCCGAAGACATCAGTGGCATTTCGCCAATCTAGATAAAAACGATATCCAACTAATTCAGATTCCCAACCCGGACCTTCATATTTAAAAAGTGCATCGTGATCCTTATGGATTGCAGGCACTTTATAACGCTTAACACTTTCAAATTGGGGGCCTCGGAATTTTCCATCGAAATATACTCCTCCCTTTTTCGGAGATATTTCAGCATAAGTCCTGTTTGGGAATTTTAATGATTCGTTTCCATTATAAGGCTTAATAATTATTTCTTTTTTAGATTTCGCTGGAACGTCAATAACAAAAATAATCTTATCGTTAATTATTTGATAAGCAAGTTCTTTATCACCATCAAACAATTGGAATGCCGAAAGAGAAAATGAATTTTCTCTTTCGGCTATTTTCGATAATGGGAGGCACACACATTCATCGATTCGAGAAACATCTGTTTTATTAATTAATTCCACCTTAATTTGAGCGGAGATTAATGTTGTAATAAAAAACGCAAATAAAAAAAACTTAGATTTCATTTTAGTTAACCTTTATATCAACTTGTTCTAATTTTGGTGCTAAGAAATTAAAAATCACAAGGGCAACCAAATAGGAAGAACCGGAGAATATAAATAGATATGTATAGCTTCCGGTAAATTGCAATATAAATCCGGCTGCAGTAGCTATTAACATACCGCCGATTGCTCCGGCCATACCACCAAAACCCACAACAGATCCAACTGCTTTACGTGGGAACATATCTGATGCCGTTGTAAATATATTAGCAGACCAACCTTGATGACCAGCAGTTGCCATACTTAAGAGAGCAACAGCCATCCATAATTCGGATGCGTGAGCGGCAAAAATAATAGGAACAATAAAAAGAGCACAAATAAACATTGCCATCTTTCTACCTTTATTAACAGTCCAACCTTTTTTAATAAAATAAGATGAAAGCCAACCACCGCCTATGCTACCTACATCTGCCATAATATAAATTATAATTAAAGGGAGACCAATTTTATCAAGAGTCAATCCATATTCCTTGAATAAAAATTTAGGAACCCAATAGAGATAAAACCACCAGATAGGATCAGTCATAAATTTACCGATTGCAAAAGCCCATGTTTGACGGTACTTCATTAATTGTAACCAAGGCACTTTACCGGGAGGATCAGGTGGATCGGATTGAATAAACGCTAATTCCGCTTTAGATAATTTTTTATGTGCCTCCGGTCTTTCATAAATAAACCACCATGCTATTAACCAAAGGAACCCTATTGCTCCTGTGAATACAAATGCTTCCTGCCAACCCCACGTAAGAGCTATCCAAGGAACCACTAAAGGGGCTACTACTGCACCAACATTTGAACCGGCATTAAAAATTCCTGTTGCAAGAGCTCTCTCTTTTTTAGGGAACCATTCAGCTACAGTTTTGATTGCTGCGGGAAAATTACCTGCTTCAAATAAACCTAATGAAAAACGAGCTGTTGCAAATCCCATTATTGATTTTGCAAATGCATGACCCATTGCGGCAAAGCTCCAACCAAAAATAGCAATTGCATATCCCATTTTTGTGCCAATCTTATCAATCACTCTTCCTATTACTACTAAGCCTATTGCATAAGCTGCTTGAAATGCAGTAACTATGTAACCATACTCAATTTCGTTCCAACCTATTTCTTTCTCTAGCAACGGTGCTAAGATTCCAATTACCTGTCTGTCAATATAATTGATTGTAGTCGCAAGAAAAATCATTGCCACTATAGTCCACCTATAATTTCCGACCTTTTGCTTTACTTCAGGCATAGACACCTCATTTTTTTCAAAAAGTTAATTTTTGCTTCAAAATCAGCCTTATTACAATTATATAAACGATTACTTAATCGATAAATAAAAATCGTAAATTTCTTACTTTAATTCAATATAAATCAACATTTTTTTCATTTATAATAAGATTAAACTTAATACATATAAAAAAGTAATACTCACAATTCCTTGCAATAATGTAGCAACTGTATGCGATTTTAATCCGGTTTTAGTATCCATATTCGAGAACTGAGTAATGACCCAAAAGAAACTATCATTAAGATGCGATACAGTCATTGCGCCTGCAGAGATAGATAAAACCAAAAGAGCTTTTCCAATTTCAGAAGAAAAACCCATCCCATCGATTAATGGAGCAACAATTGCAGCGGTGGTAATTATGGCAACAGTAGAAGAACCTTGAGCAGATTTCAATACTGCCGCAATAATGAATGGTAAAAAGATACCGAATTGAGCACCTGCAAAAAGTTCGTTTATTGTATCACCGATATTTATTACTCTAAGTATATTACCGAAAGCACCTCCAGCTCCGGTGATTAGAATTATAGTACCGGCATCTTTCAGTGAATCTGAAACCCACTTCAAACTTGTTTTGCTGTCAACTCCTTTAACTAATCCGAATGCCAGAAAAACACCAATCAGTAATGCAGTAACCGGGTTTCCTGCAAAAACAATAAAACTTTTTGCAGCACCCCCTCCAAATGGAAGAGAAGGAAGTTCACTAATCGATTTTAAAGAAATTAGTATCAATGGAATCAGCAATGGAATAAATGAAAGCAAGGGAGATGGAAGATTTTGTTTAATTTCAGGAACAGATTCAAAATCAACAATTAGATCTTTGCAATAATACTTTGCCCAAAAGAGCCCTACCAATGCAGCCGGGATTGCTACAAGTAATCCAAGCAATATTACAAGCCCTATATCAGCGTTCAATGTAGCAGCAGCGGCTAATGGACCTGGAGTTGGTGGAACGAATACATGCGTGGCATAGAGCCCGGTTGATAAAGCAACTGCGAGAGTAACTAATGATATTCCCGTTTTCTTTGCAATAGCCTTATTTAAGGAAGCAAGAATTACAAATCCCGAATCACAGAATACAGGGATGGAAACAATAAATCCGGTTATGCTCATTGCCAATAGAGAATTTTTATCTCCAATTTTTGAAAGAACGTAATTTGCGATAGACCTTGCACCACCACTTTTTTCTAAGAACGCACCTATAATAGTTCCGAACGCAATAACGATTCCAATACCTGTAAGTATTCCGCCGAATCCTTCGGTTAGTCCCTTTATTACTAAAGATGAATCCAATCCGCTTAATAGACCCATTATAATTCCCGCTATTATCAAGGCGAGAAATGGATGTAGATTAAATTTTGATACCGCAACAAGTATAAAAATTACTAAAAGTAAAAGCAGTGCAATTGTGAACATTATTTTTCTGATTTATTATTAAAAAAATTTCCTTTCAATGAACTACTGTTTTCTATCTTTATTTTTTCGCCTAAATTATTTGTTTCAAAATCATTTATTGTTATTCCTTCAACATCGTCTAGTATAATTGCAGGTCTTTTATCGTTATCAATAACATTAAATCTGACATTGTTCATTGTAATGTATTTAGCATGCCGAATAAACACACCGTAAGAAGGAAGAATTCCCCACATAGTACTTTCTGGGTAATGATCTATCAATTCATCTAATTTTTTTAGTGCGTCCTCTCTATTTCCACCTCCCGGGTATTCAACGTATATGTTGCTTAAAGTAACATTTTCTATATAGTTATCTGGAATTCCCGTGATTGATGCACCAATATTAGAGGCTAATTTTGTTGCAATAATATTACTTAGAAAAACATTTCTGAAAGTTGATAATCCCGGTTGCACTGCTTTGGGAGTATGTTTTCTCCCGCGGTTTCCAAGTCGCAAATAAAACGGAACTTGAACTCCTTCGATAACGATATTTGAAATAATAATATTTTCTAATGGACCTCCATCCACTGCTCCTAACGTAATTCCGCTAATACCTCCGGGTGCACCATAAATTGTAGTTTTTACGGAAGATGGTTTAATAATAATATTAGAAACAGTTATATTTCTAAATCCCCCTGTGGATTCTGTCCCAAACTTAAATGCATTGCAATGAGAGCTAACAACACAATTTGTAATAGTTATATTTTCTGAAATATATGGAGAGGTGCTTTTAATTGTTATTGCATCATCATCGCTATCTCCAAAACAATCAGACATAATAAAATTCTTACATCCATCGATATCGATCATATCGTTATTTTGATTTGCATGATTAAAAACAGAGATACCTTTAATTAAAACATCATTACATCCAAGATATTGCTGCATCCACATTGCTGAATTTTGAAGTCTTATCCCTTCAATTTTTATCTTATTGCACTCTACAAATCTAAATATATATGGGCGGTTTTTGTATCGCTCCGGTTTTTCTTTTGTAGTAACTTTAAAAGAGCTACCTTGCCCATCAATTGTTCCTTCGCCACGAATAGATATATTAGATATTCTTTCTGCATAAAAAACGCTATACCTCAAAAACGAATCGTTATATGATTTTAATTCGGGGAGATATTCTTTGTAATCTTTGATATTAGTACTTCCAAGAAGAAGTGCACCATTCATTAAATAGATATCAACATTATCTTTTAATAGCAAGGAGCCGGTTAAAAAATTACCTTTAGGAACTATCACTGTTCCACCAGCTATGCTGCATTTATCAATAGCTTTTTGGATAGCTTCTGTATTTAGAGTAACCCCATCACCCTTAGCTCCAAATTCCATAATATTATAGTTTCTCTGAAATGACTGTGCATTTATAAAGAAATAAGGAATCAATAAGAACAAAAATAATTTTTTCATAATGTTCACTCTTATTTTAAATTTATCCTGACTGAATACACTTGTGGATTTCCACTTTTATCAGTCCCGAACAAAATATATTTTCCATCAGGACTGAAATGAGGATGTGGATGTGAAGGTTGTCCCTTCCAACTTGAATCGTGTTTAAACAGCCGTTCTTCTTTTACCATACTATTATCTTTAATTGTAAAAAGAACGAGATAGCTCCCATCATATAAATCAGAAACCCAATGAATATTATCCATATACATTTGCGAATGTGCCGGGCCTACCGGAGCAGGCAGCATTATATTTTCAGAACCATCCGGATTACAAAATCCGATAAACTGTTTCCCTTTATTTTTTCCCCATGTGTATCGAGCTGAATAGCCAATTTTGCTCCCATCATAAAACCAAAATTCATGAGTTCTATGAAGACCCGTTTCCTGAAGTGCAATCGGTTTAACTTCACTTTCATCGATATTCACTTGCCATATTCTTTGAGGGGTCATTCCCTGTGTCCCTTCTTCTCGGTCAATCATATGCTGCCAGCAAAAACTGACTATATTCGGATTAATTGGGTTTGCTTGTAAATGACTAATAATAAAGCCATAACCGGGTGTAACTTGAATATACTCTTTCGAATTAATTCCATATTTATATATTGCGAATGGTCCTATTGTTTTAGCGCCGTCTATCTTCTTTCCCCCCGAAGAAAATATGAACCAATTATTATCACAAGATATCGTAAATGACTCAATAGGAACATCAAATTTGTTGATCTCTTTCGCTTCAAAAGTTTTTGTGTTAAGCGATTTTAATGTATTATCTAATAAGGTATAATAAATAGTATTATATGAAGGCACATGCCAAACATGTCCATCAATATTCTCTTCATCTGTAATTTGTATCATCTCTCCCGATTCTAAATCCAAGATAAAAAGGTTTTTACTGCCACTTCTTTCCGAAAAAATTATTGCATGGTTATTATCAATAAACGATTCAACATTAAAATACAGATGCCAGTTTTTACTATTATTTGTCCATTGAGTTATTTCATAACCGGATTCTGAATCGATCCAGCTCTTCTTTTCCGAAGGATATCTTTTCCCAATATTAGATGCATCAATTATCGAGATTGAAATTAGAAAGAGAGAGATTAAATAAACATATTTTTTCATTTTATGGCTCTTTGAATTAAGAAGAAAAACAATCTAAATACGCTAATCAATAAGTACAGTAGAAGAGTTATTATTAGAACTATATGAAGTTGTGAGATAAGCTCAAACCAAGAAGTATCATATTTAATTATAGAATATATATTGACGATATTTACTACAATAAATAAGGTTAATAAAATCAATAGTTCGCGAAGAAATAATTTCTTTTCAATAACAATATCTTTCATAGATCACACCTTATATTTATCAGGTAGAGTTAGTTTTTGACCTGTTTTAATTGCTTGTTCGGCAAGTAGAGTCCAAATAGAAGAATTATATCCTTCGATCGGAAGCATTTCGGGAGCTTTTCCTTTACGTATATATTTTACGAAAGCTTCAAGTTGGAGTTTAACTTCATCCATCTTATAATTCTCAGAAATATAATTTCCTTTATATTGAACCGCCGTTTCGGGCACCCAACTAGCTCCGCCAATAGGGATAGTATCGAAAACATCTTTTTCTATATCGTTAATTAATTGAAGAATTGCCGGCGCCTGCGGGATTGTTTCACTAAAATATTTATTTACTTCTAATTCCATTGTTCCTTTGTTACCCATAATCTGCTCTTCGCAGCCATAATGTTTATTGCTTATTACAGAGTCATAAATAAATTGAGTGCCGTCAGGATATGAGAAAATCATTGCAATATTATCATAAACTTCTCTTCCATCTTTCCAGAAATTTATTGAGCCCGTACCCATAACAGATTC
>CALDDL010000317.1 GCA_937936675.1 uncultured bacterium | reverse complement strand
TTAACATAATAAATCCTGTCGTTGATAATAATATTAATATCGTAAGTGAAAACGTGGTTATAGATTTGATTTTGGGGGACATGATACACCTTAATAATAATTAAAAATTCAGATTACCATTAAGACGTATCACTCCTCCCAAAGGTTTTAAAATATAGTGTATGATCTCTTTTTTTGAGAACTCCAAAATAAGTAAGCCATCTAAAAATTTTGCCAACTTAAATATTCAGCAATCATGATCCTATTTCTTTAATATAATTGCTTCAACAAAAAAAAAGACAATTTGGTAATTCCGGAATCACGATTTTTTTTTAGGAAATTAATCTCATCAAAGAATAAACCTTATCTGAATTCCTAATCAATCTTTTTGCAAGGGATCACTTGTCCGCTCTGATATAAAGTCAATGAATTTACTATTCCCTCTGCATCTCGGTTAAATTCTAATTTTGCATCAACTACCTTTAAGTAAAATTTATCAATATCCGAGCAATAGATTTCAAACTTCGGCTGACCGGTAGCTTGAGTATAAAGCTTATCTCCTTCGACAAAAACCGTAAGAATAAAATTAGGTGCTATCTGAAATTTCCCTTCATATTCTTTCAATTTTTCTACAGGAAGCACTAAATCACTTTTCTTTTCAATCTCTACACCTAATTTTTTCAAATGAGTGTAGCTCGGGCTATTTTGCGGGTCTAGCTCAATTGATTTTTTAAAATATGTGATTGCGTTTTCTTTATCCCCTTTTTCCAATGCAGCCTCACCATAACTATCCCATACGTTTGAAGATTTAGGATATAGTATCGTATTGAGTTCAAAGATTTTTATAGATTCATCTAACTTCTTCTCTCCAAGTAATAAATATCCTAATTGATTTAGTTCGCCTTCATTATAACTAAAATTATCCTTGTCTTTTTTCAATTCATTAAATAATTTGATGGCATTATCAATACCGTCCTCATTAATTGATTTATAAACAATTGGTATAAGTGATTTAGTAGGATTTTTATATTCTTTACCATAAAGTACATTTAGAATAAGATTAGCAATTTCCACTTGAGAGCTGCCCGTTGAATTATCGGCAATTGTTACAACATAACCGGGTTCAATCACACGCATATTGTAGGAGCTATAACCATTAATTCCGCCCCCATGAGCAATAATAGTAATACTATCTTTACTATCGGGCGAAAGAGTTCTTTTGATCATCCAACCATAGCCGTATTTTGCTCCCAATCCCGAAACTCTCGGTTTGAATATTTCAGCCATATATTTTGCCGGTAAAAGCTTTTCTGTTTTTAAAGATAAATCCCATTTATATAAATCCTCAACGGTAGAATACATTGAACCTGCAGCGTAAGGAACCGACATATCCAAATAATCAGCATGACTAAAACCAAGTGCTGTCCTTACATATCCGGTTGAACGTTTGGGAATAATTTCTTTGAATGTATCATATCCTGTATCTTTTAATTCAAGCGGATCAAGAATATATTTATGTAATGCCTCTTCATAAGTCATACCCGTTAATTGCTCTATTATTGCACCGAGAATAAAATAACCTGAATTATTATAAACAAATTGAGAACCTGGCTCGAATGATAAATCATCACTGCAATATTTTTTTACAAATTCTTCTACCGGAATATTATTCTTACCAATCTCATCCATATCCTCGCGTGCCGTATAACTCGGAATACCTGATGTATGAGTGAGCAAATGCTCTATTGTAATTTTTCCGCCTGTATCTTTTCTGTAATAAGGAAGATAATCAGAAAGGTATCCCGTTACTTTTATTTTTCCTTCTTGGACAAGTTTCATAATTATAAAAGATGTGAACTGTTTTGTGATGGAACCGATTCGATGCTTTGTATCGGGTGCATTTGGTATATTCCATTCCATATTAGCCTCACCGAATCCGCCTTTAAATATCACTTTATCGTTCTGCGCTACTAATACGGAGCCATTGAATTTTCCTGCCTCGTAATATTTTGTTACTAATTGATTTATTTGTTGGTCAATCGGCTGAGCCGAAAGAATGAGGGGAATTAAAACTATAATTAATAAAAATTTTTTCACGGACCGTTCTCCTTTCCTTTATTAAGTAAAACAATATCCATCACCGTATTTTATGGCGATTTTTTGGACTGATAATCTTTCTCTCTTACACAAAAATTATTTATCCCTGTCAAATTAGACTGATTATAATCAAGAAAGTTACTTTTTTAGTAATAAAACTTCTGTCGGTTATTATGAGATGGAGAAATGATATTAATAGTGAGTATGATATAATCCATTCTATTATTTCTTAAGATGCATGATCAAAAACTCAATTCATATCCAGTAACGCTTTACTTTTTATTATGTTTCTCGCTTCTTCTTAAGATATAATCCTGATACTTTTTATCTTTGAGTTCTCGGAGTGCTCCCTTTGCAATCCATTGTGCGGATTTATTTTCACTTAAAAGCAGTTCTTCGGAGAGATTAATTGCAGCTTTATTTAATTCTATATTTCTTTTCCCAATTTGCCTGATGCACCAATTCACCGCTTTCTTAACAAAATTTCTTTCATCGGAGCTGTATTTTTTTATCAAGGGAAAAAATGCAATAAAATCTTTATCCTCTCTATTCTTATCATGAACCGAAATAGAAGCCATGAGAACAAATCCCGCACGTCTTTGGTATTCCCCCTCCTGATTGACCCATTTGAAGGCAAGGTCATAAGCCAAGGGTGAATAATTAAAAAGTCGCATCAAAGTGCTATCGCATATATCCCACGAATTAAAATCTTTCATCCATTCATTCATTTGCTTGATCGTTAGCTTTTTGGGATCGGCAAGATATCCGGCAAGTATTCGCGCATCGTGAACACCGGTCTGCCAAAGAAGTAAAGCCACCTCGTGATTCTTCTTATACTTTTTTGCCAATGATTTGTAAAATTGAGATGAAGTACCAAAACCATTTTCCACATTAATTCCGAATCGTCTCATTCCATCAAGATTTTTCTGCGAAAAATTCTTCCTGAATTCTTCTAAGATTTCTTTTACTATTTCAGAGTTATTCATTGCTTCCTTCTTATTTCCCAATTCGTTTTAATATGTTTTTATAATTTGATGAGTCCCATAATACTAAATGAATAGATAAACTTCTTTTCTATTCAAATATAAACCCTGATAATTCCATCTTGATTACTTCTAAATCTCTTCCCGGGAGATTCCAAATTGCTTCGAGATAAGTCGGTACTCTATACCCATCAATCATTTCATATTTGCTAAGTTTTGCCGTATAGTCTTGAAGCTCAGCCCCTGTATTAGTCGTCATATATCGTTTGCATGTAATCTTATCAACATCATAATCTTTTGTAAAATGAAAAATTAATTCTCCTGAATTAAATCGATCTCTGATTCTCATTTTCGCTTTAAATTGATCGATCTCCTCCCACTCAATATTTTTATATGTTAAATAAACCGAAGGATACGCTACGGTTTCTATTGCATAACGGAGGAAAGATCCTTGATCGATTTCCTCTGATGTAGCATTGGATAAATTAAGAGAAGAAAATAATTTGACCAATAAATTCCCTTTACCTTTTTGATAAGAATCGAGAGCACGAACTCCAAAAAGAGAATTCATCTTGATATCTGCATCCCAGAAAAATACAGGCTCGACTGTCGAAGTGAAATGATTCGCCGTCAAACTTACCCATTTTGATTTTTCATCCGTCCTTATAAATCCATTTTCTCTAAATGAAATCATTTTGGGTGTCCGATTAAAATCAGCGATAGAACGTTTAAGATAGTTTTGAACCGAATTGGGAAGAGCATTAAATTGAGTGGAATCAATAAGCTCAAGCTTAGCCGAGCTAAGTCCCTTGATATAAGCGATGTTATTATCGATAAATTTGGAAGTGAGATACCTGCCTACAAAAAAGAATACTAGTACAAATAGAAATGGAACCGCTATTATGCCAATAATGGTTTTTTTCATTATTTCCTAAACCTCATTTCGGGAATGTAAGTCTGCAACGTATAAAATTATTCTCAAAATAAAAAGCACGAACTATAAAATAATTACTTATCAATTTTTATTTGGTAAAAATCATTTCCGGAGCCTCTAAGAATAAATAATTTCTCTGGTTTGATTGGGCGGATTATTTAATTAGATTTGTAGTAGAAAACTTTCTTTGGGTTTTTATGTATCGCAAACTGTCATTAGCCGCAATCATCCTCGGCATGCTTATTCTTCAATCATGTTCATCTATGATTTATGATTCCGCTTATCCCGCACTCAAAGATGGAAGGTATGACAGCGAATTCCCCTATCGAAGCTCCTCAGATCAACTAGAAAAAATATCCACTACTATTAAACTCCTTAATTGTATTGCCTTTTATACAAGTTACATTTTTGATGAATCCGCAAAATTAACTAATTACGATTTGGATAATATTGATTACACAAAAAAAGCATTGACTTTGGTTCATTCTAACCGAACTGCATCGGGTACTGCTACTGTTATCTATTCATTAAATAATAAAGTCGTGGTCTTAAGCACGGCACATATAATCGATTTCCCCGATACTATTATCAGCTATTTCCAAACTCCTGAAGGTAAATCGACAAATTTAATTCAAAGCATTTCTTACAAAACGAAACAGACTAATTATATACCCGATTTTCCTGAAGGAGGCGAACTCGATATTTTAGCAAAAGACTCAGCAAAGGATTTAGTGCTTCTTGGTAAAACCTATACTTCCGAACCATTCAATCCCTCTGTTTTCAGTTATCCATTCGGAAAAGCGGATGATTTGGAATGGGGTACTTTTATTTATGTCTTTGGCTATCCTCTTAATCAGAAAATGCTCACTAAAGGAATTGTCTCGAATCCGAATAAAGAGCGGCATACTTTTTATGTCGATGCGGTTTTTAATAAAGGTTTTAGCGGCGGAATTGTTCTAGCAATTCGCGATGGAGTGCCGAATTTTGAACTTGTCGGTCTGATCAAATCCGTTCCGGGAGAATTTGAGTTTACTCTTCGCCCCGAATTTAAGCCCGGCGAAGCGGATTACTCTCCATTAATTCCTTATCAAGGAATAGTATATGTTGATAAAAATCAGCCGATGCGGCTCGGAGTTACGAAAGTAATCGGAGCGGAAACTATTATTGAATTTATTAATTCATATCAATCGATCATTCCGGCAGGAATAAAAAATGACAAAACAGAATCTAAATGATCCCGCTGAAAATTTTTACCGGATAAATTATCGATAATTTAATAATTAATAATGAACCAAATTTATAGAACCTAATGAATACTTATACGTCTAATTTATCAGGAATGGATAAACTAAGGAAAGTTTTTAAGGCAATAGAGTGGGAAGGAGTTTTTTGGTTGGTGGGTTTGATTTATCTTTTTTCGATTAATCCATACCAAGAGCACCATTTGACATTATGTCTCTATAAATTAATGGGAATCGATTTCTGCCCGGGATGTGGTCTCGGCAGATCAATCTCATTTTGCAGCCGATTGGATTTTGTTAGTTCAATTAAAACACATCCTCTCGGAATTGCTGCCTTAATTATTATCTCCTTTAGAATAGTTAAACTATTTTTAAAAACAAAAATGCAGTTAAAACAAATATAAGAGGTCCGCTATGGCAAACGTATTAAACATATTACCGGAATTAACTTATGAAGAGCAGGTATTTATTCAAAACATCGTAAAGGATATGGATGATTCCAAAGCACTTCAGTTTGCTACAATCTACCGTTCGCGCCGCCGCGATCCATTGCTTATTCTTATTCTTACCGTGGTGGGATTTTTTGGTATTGCCGGACTTCAGCGTTTTTTCGTTGATCAAATCGGTATGGGTATTCTTTATCTTCTTACAGGCGGTATCT
>CALDDL010000316.1 GCA_937936675.1 uncultured bacterium | reverse complement strand
AAAAACGATAATTGAAATTAATCGCATTAACGAGTTTATTTTTCTTTACCAAATCGACAAGAACTTTTGAGTCTTCCGAATTAGTTGTTAATGGTTTTTCGGATATAATATGTTTTCCTGCTTCGGCGGCTGCTTTATTAATTTCGAAATGAAGATAATTCGGAGTGCAATTATGAATTGCCTCAATCTCTTTATCTTCAAGAACTTTTTTGTAATCGGAATACACATCGGGTATAGAATATTTTTCGGCAATAGATTTTGCCGCTGGAAGATCATCGGAAACAATTGCTTTAATATTTACTCCGCCGATTCTTCTAAGAGCCTCTATATGAGCCGCACCCATAAATCCCGAACCGATTACCGCCGTATTAATTATCTTCATCTTAACCCTTTAATTTTTTTCCTCTTTGAATCATTTTTTTTACTTCCGGCATATTGAGTGCCTGATTATTATTATATAAGCAGAGTGCCGGTATAACATTTAACTTTGAATAGCTATCTTCTTGAAGTGCGAACATCGGATGTGAAGGATGCTTTGTTAATAAGTGCGCCGTATATCGAGTATATTTTCCGAATAAATAAGATGAAATCGGATGCGCCTTACGCCAATTTATCTGTCCTTCCATTCCATGTACTTCTGCGATGCTGTCTATACCGTGAATCTGAGCCATAGGAAGTGCTCTTACATTTAGCTCGTGGAGTCCTTCTCCGGCGAATAATACTTTTGGATAACTGCTTTGAAGTTTTTGAATATGATTTACCATTCCTTCAATAAAATCAGGACCTTTTGAGATATTAAATGCAAGTAGAGTCTGGTCTAAGAATACTCCATCAAGTTTATATTTCTCGATTAGTTCACCTAATACTTTCGACATATAATTCCCCCATTCCTTGAACCCGGGATTCATATAAGCAAAGTATGGTTCGGTTAACCAATCGCCATCCATATCCATTGCCCATCCTTGCTTGCGATCGAATACATCGATCACTTGATACTTCTTAAATTTTTCATACATCGGATGAGTGAACGTCATTGCAAGAACGTTTGTATGAATCATTACTTTGTAACCAAGCTTATGAGCATGCTTTACAAGCAGAGCAAATTCATCGTCTCCACCGCATTGCTTGCTTGGATTATAACTCGGAGCATTTGAATCAATTCCATGCTCTGCAAATCCGGGTATATATAATAAAGTATTTTTAGGATTATGTAGTTTCGCAAATTCATCGATACGATCTCTCATCTGTGCGAAGCTATGTTGAGGCATTTCCTTATCTCTTCTTGCACCCCAAAGTTCCAATACAAAATTTATATTCGATCCCCATTTAGGAAAATGCGGATGTTTCTTATAAGGGACTAAATTGAAAGTTTTCTCCATCCAAGAGCGATGAATATCTGCTCCCTCTTTCCAATCTTTACCGAATGAATCTAAAAACCATTCTGCATAGAACTCTTTTTTCTTTAACGGTGCTTTAGCTTCAAAACCAAAAATCAATGAAAATTTTTCTTCCTCTTTTGAAACTCGCAATAGCTTTAGCGATGTCCCGCTATCTTCACTTCTTAAAATCATTCCTGATCTTTTAAACATTCCGAGTACAAATTGAGAATTCCACCAAAAGGGATATTTGTATGATAAAGTAGATCCTTCAGTCATCTCTTTTGAAATCTCTTGTCCCCCGAGGGAAGGGACAATAACCTTTTCAAAATCAAGTCCATCAAGCTTCCATTCAAATAACCACACCGGCTTTTTTGATCTACATTTAACGGAAAATTTTATCCCTTTTGATGAAGTTGCTGCAATTAAATTTACTTTATAATCTCCCGATTCATCCTGAAGCGCATAAGTAATTTTATCTTCTTCTAGAATTACTTTATTAATCTTATTTATTAATACCGGTTCAAATACTGCATCTGAAGTTCTGATATAAATTTTTTGCGAAGCATTAGAACAAACCTTTGTGCTGCCCGAGAAAATTTTTTCTACCGATAAAGAAGCCTCGTCAAAAGTCAATGCAATATTTTTACCTTTTATTGTATGTGTATTCATTACTATTATATCTCAATTAGAGTGGGAGAAATTGATTTTTTTTCTACATCTTCAGCCGGAGTATTCAAACGAAATATTACAAAATAGGAAGCCGAATCTTTTCCGACAGGAAGGCATGCTCCATGCCAAACCGATTCATTTACAATCACTGCTTCGCCTATCTCCACTTTGAACGATTCAATGCTTCCATCCGGTTCACCCTCCTTTAAAAGAGGAAGAACAAACGGAGCATCAATAGGAATCAATATCTCCGGTGTATGAAGGTGTCTTTCGACACCCTCAATAATATTTTCATCCTGCTTATAAACCGTACAAATTCCGATTTCGGTTTTCCCTTCTATCTTATAATTTGCAATATTAGACCAAAATTTATAAGTAATATCTTGGGATGTAGTTCTGCCGGTAGGGAATTTTACCACTTCGCCGAATTTACCGAAATTATCTTTATCAACTATTTTTGATTGAATACTTTTCATAATTATTTTTATTTAGTGATACTAAAAATATAAATTTTTCCGCCTTCGACCGGGAAGTCATCTAAACTAAGTTCACCGTCTTCGTACTTAGCCATTTTGCATTCTCTTCCTTCACCGAGTTCATTATAGATAGTTACTTTTGGTTTGAATCCAATCGGAATTTCAAACGAAACTTTTTCTTTTCTTGTATCTTTTACGTGTCCTGTTTTATCATCTGTACGCTTCCCGAATTGATTCGATTGAAGCCAAGTAACAAGCATCATCGTTCCATCTTCATTCTCGAATGCTTCTGCATATACGGCAGATTCAAGCGGTTTTTCGATTTCTACTTTACTTCCAATATTTTTATATTTTTTAGAGAATAATTTATTAAAAAATTGCAAAGCCTTAAGACCCGGTTTTGGCTTGTGATCAAAATACGCCACTCCAAGATTCCTATTATTATTATCACCGATTACGTTTTCTACCATCGGCAGATCTTTTATTTCATACCATGTAATTGCAGATAATTTTTCGGTGCTTACTGCTAGAGTTAATGTTTTGAATATCTGCACTGCCTGATACTCCGGAGTATGCTCATAATCATAATAAGCATTATAATCCGCAGAGATTTTACTTCCTTCCATTCTCCATGTCGAATAACCTACTTCCGCCATCCATATTGGTTGATTATTTCCATATCTCTGAACTATATCGTGTAATTCATTTATATAGCTGGTAATATTTTCAATCGGGTAACCGCTCCATGTTTCAAAATAATTATGGCAATTAATTATGTCCACATAAGGACTGATATCATGGTCTCTAAATAGTTCGCGGTAAAATTCCACACGATGGGCTAAACCTCCGAGTACAACTTTTGCTTCAGGGTCTGCTTCTTTTACTGCTTTCGATCCGATCTTAACGAACTTCGCAAATTCTTCCGAGGTACCTCTCCAATAGACCCATATATCAGGCTCGTTCCATAGTTCCCATGTTTTTATCCATTTGCTATAACGCTTTACTAAGTGCGTCATAAAATCACCAAATGGTTCATATTCTTTTGGAGGATAATTCCAGAACCACAACGTATCCTGAGCACCTGTTGAATTCCATCTTGGCATGTAACATACATAAGGGACAAGAGTTATTCCATATTCTTCTACTGCCATTTTTACATAATCATCCCAGAAAAGCCAGTTATAATTTCCTTTAGTCTCTTCTATTGCGTCCCAGCCAAATGATATACGTAATAGATTAATACCGCTATTTTTTAATAGCTCCATATCTTTACGCATAATTTCTTTTGTCGTTGTTTCTTCAGGGTAATCTTCGCATAAACCTACCGGTACATTATAATATGCTTCGTTACCTTTCTTAACGAGTTTATCATAGATCAATCCTTTGGTCTGACCAAAAATCGATGGAGCTATGAACATTATTATTACGAATAGACTAATTGCCTTTTTCATTTATTTACTCCTTTTGTTTAGACTTAGAAGAGAAGATTTATATTTCTTCTTGTGATATTTCTTTAAACCAAAAATCTTTTCTCCATTCAAACTTTTCAATCTCTTTTAGTTCTTCTTTAGAAAAAAGATTTCCATCGCTCACAGAGGTATTCTTTATTGCTTGTTCAACGTTTCGAATACCGGGAATTATTGTAGTAACAGATCTATTGCTTAATGAGAATCGAAGTGCAAATTCCGCTAATGTCATTTCAGGATATTTATTTCTTACAAATTCTTTTATTTCATCTACACGTCTGATAGTACCTTTAAGATTATTTCCTCGGAAATAATAATTTCTTACATCGCCCTCTGCGAATTTTGTATCAAGTGAAAATTTACCTGTTAATGCACCTTCATCTAATGGCACTCTTGCAATGGCTCCCGATCCGGTTTTATTGCATACGGGTAATAGATTCCATGCAGGGTATTGTTCAAATAAATTATAGATCATCTGCACCGAATCGACTTTATTCATTACCAAAGAACCAATTACATTATCGGGGACTGTATCCGGCACCGATACACCTATGGCTCGGATTTTTCCCGCACTGCGTAATTCATCCATTGCCTCGAACCATTCATCTTGAATATTAAAATGGACAGACCATGTGTGGAACTGATATATATCAATATAATCACGCTTTAATCGCAGAAGTGATTTTTCGCATTCTTCAATGATATATTCTTTTGGATATAATAAATTTGCATCTTGATTATCGGGGATCGGCCATTTAGTACCCGAAACAGGCGGCACTTTTGTGGCAACGTAAAGTTCCTCTTTCCTTTCTTTAAGAAAATCTCCGATTATCTCTTCGCTATGTCCTTTACCATAACCTTGAGCAGTATCAATAAAATTAACTCCAAGATCGATAGCTTTATGAAGTGCTTTCAAAGAATCTGAATCGCTTTGAGGTCCCCACATATCACCTCCAATAGCCCAGCCTCCGAAGCCGACTTCAGATAATTCCCAATCAAGCTTTCCAATCTTTCTATATCTCATTTAGAAACTTACTCCCGAGAATAAAATTACATTTGCGTAAGGTGTAGCTTCGCCCGTTCTTACAAATGCCACATTTCCGCCATTGCGATATAATTCTTTGAATTCCTCATGCTTTACCGAATGTACTTTTACGTCTTTTAATAATTCCAATACCTTAGCTGAATACTCTTTATTGCTTAACAGTTCTTCTGCAACAATTGCTTCTTCGACAACTAATTCTTCGAGAATAATTTTTAATGTAGTCAGAAACGGAGGAATATCTTTTGTCAATGCAAGATCTACAAATTCTGCTTTCTTAGGTATCGGTAATCCACAATCTGCTACAACTAATTTATCCGTATGCCCCATTGAAGCTACTATCCTCGATAATTGAGAATTTAGAATTCCACTTTTTTTCATATTTACCTCATCAGATCGTATAAGAAATTTTATAATAAACTTTTTACTTCACTTAGTTCGGGCATTGAAGATTGCGCTCCCATTTTTGTTACCGCCGATGCCGCTACTGCATTAGAAAATCGAATGGCATCTTCAATCGGAATATCTTTTGATAAAGAATATGCTAATCCGGCATTGAATGCATCTCCCGCTGCAGTAGTATCTACCACCTCAACTTTATATGGCTCAAATAGCTGCGCTTTCTCTTTATTTATTAGCATCGAACCTTTATCCCCAAGTGTTACAATTACGTTCTTAACCCCTTTATCAAGCATTGTAAGAGCTGCGAATTTTACTTCATCGATTGAATTGATCGACTTACCTGAGAGAATTTCTAATTCAGTTTCATTAGGTGTAAGAAAATCGAGCCCTACATAAATCGAATCATCCAACTTGCATGCCGGTGCAGGATTTAAGATTACAGTCATTCCGTTTTGAAGTGCTAATTCCTTTGCTTTTATAATTGTTTCTACCGGTATTTCTAATTGCAAGAGAAGAATTTTGCTTTGAGAAAAAAGTTCTTTCTTGGATTCAATTTCCTCGGGAGTAAGTTTCATGTTCGTACCTGATATTACAACGATCTCATTCTCACCTTCTTTATTCACTAAAATTATTGCAATACCCGTACTATCATTTTTATCAATTAAAATGTTTTCCACGCAAACCGAGCATGACTTTAAGTTTTCAATCAATTCATCAGCAAACTGATCTTTACCCATTTTAGTGATAAATTTAGTTTTAGCTCCAAGCTTAGCTGCGCCGACTGCTTGATTAGCACCCTTGCCACCGGGGAATGTTTGGAAATTTTTTCCAAGCAACGTCTCCCCCGGTCGAGGAAAACTATCAGTCATTACAACCATATCCATGTTAGTACTTCCCACAACAAGGATACTGTCTTTCATCTTACTTACTCCTATCAAAATAATTTATATACTTATTTGGTATCTATTAGCATGCTCAATCAAAGGCTCAGAAAACAATCCCGATTCTTTTTCCACTGCTTCAAGAATATTTATTAACGTATTTGTAACTTTTATTTCTATTTCGTTTTTACCTTCTTTTACAAATTCAGTTATATCGGCTTTATATGGATGCCATGGCATTACAATCGGTTTGCTTCCATTAATACTAATTTCGGCAACATCTTCTCCGCATTCTAATTGCATGAATAGTTTTCCATCCAAATATTTTTTGGGGATATCAACATTTTGCTTATACACTCCCGTACCCGAATAACAGGGATAACCTTGCTTTGTCCAATCACCGATTTTAATTTTATTAGTTAATTCACCGATTGCATAACCTGTTTTTTTCTTAACTAAGGAGAAATCTCCGACTAATTTTAATAGATCTAGCATACCATCGGTTCTTCTTGTTACAACCAACTTTACGGCAACACTATTATTTCCCTTTTTTGTGTATTCTTTTACGTCCACTTCTTTTATTTCAGCATCGAGTTTGCTTCTATGACCTTTATCTTTTACTTTCTCACCATTGATATATAGTTCATAGCTTTTTCCGCTAAACCCATCAATTAATAGAGCCAATCGATTAGGCATTACATCGATTTCAAAATTAGTTCTGTACCAAACTGTTTCAGGATAAGTAGCATCGTCTCTTTCTTGAGGCAACTGCATTTCCCAAGCACCCATAGTAACGTCTAACCATTTAGAATCATCAAAATCCGGTGCTGCATAAAATTCATCCTTCTCTTCTGTGAGTCTCATCTTCCAATGATTAATACAAAGCACATTATCATCTTCGATTGAGAACTCAAAATCTTTTTTCAATTTTATCGGTTTTAAGGATTTCTTTGCTGAGATTTTTATTTTTTTCTCTTTTTTGCCCGAGAATAGTTTTGCATAAGGATCAGATGATTCATCCAATGAATAGCCTTTTATAACTCCATCCGAGAAAGATTCTACTTCAAGATTAGTATCGGTTATATATTCACTTTTAATTTCATCTTTGATATTAATTATATGGGTATCTGTCTCGGCAAAATCCAAGACAACAACCAATCTTCCCTTTTCATAAGTATAAGAATTTAATGGTTTTGTCTCTCCCGTATTCGCATTCCATAATTCGGGAGTACCCATTTTTTCGAATGTTACTTTCACTCCCTTCTTTGGTTTGCTGTTTGTATTAACTAAATAGTATAAATCAAATTCATCTTTTTGACGGTGGAGATAAAAGACATCTTTATTATCAATAGTTACATCAGGGACAATACATTTTTCGATTACTGCTCTTAATCCCTTAAAATCTTTTTCTTTATTAAGTCCAGATCCTTGAAATACGAAAACGTTTTTCTTTTTGCTTGGCTGAACTACAGATTGCTTTGCGCCGGACTTAAATTTCTTGGTTAAGTCGTCCGCTTTTACTCCAAATAATTTTTGAATCTGCTTTGTAGCATCCTTCTTATCATATTCCAAAAGGTCATTTGGTATCAATGTATCGGCAATTAATCCGCCGCCTTGATTAACGAAAGAATCTAATTTTTTGAATGTATCTGCTTTTATATGTGTAACAGGAGGAAGTATTACTAACGAATATTCTTCGTCTCTGATTTGCAATTTCCCTTTATTTAATTTAGCATCGATTAAAACATCTTCATCTACAAAATCAAAATCGAAATGCAATCTCAAAAGTGTATCGGTTAGATAATTAAACTCAGCCTGAATTAGATTAAATATATCGGTAGCTCCGCTTGGCAAGTAATTTGTCCAAGCACTATTTATCGGATAAAGAACAAGAATCTTAGCGACGTGTCTTCCGCCCGAAAGAATATGTCCGAGACGTGCCATATACTCGGTGAAATAATTATAATATTTCCACCATGTATGATGATAGAATTGAGATGGAGGCCAGTCTCTTTTTCTTTCGCCTTCAATAGAATAATG
>CALDDL010000315.1 GCA_937936675.1 uncultured bacterium | reverse complement strand
TTTACATTCATCTTTTTATTAAATTCATTCGTATCGGCGCAAGTGCCTCTTAACGGATTCGTTAATTTAAGTAAAGCGGATTCAAAGATACTCTCAGGCAAATTATTCAATCTTGATTACACCCTTGATGGTTATCGTGATCTTATTGTTTTTGATTCGGAAAGTAATAAATACTGTGCAATTGAGGGCAATTCAAGTAATAAATTTCAGAAAATTTCCACTCGATATTCACCCTATCAAATAAGTACAATAATCCCATTCAACTCAATTGAGAAGAGCAGGAACTATTATTTCGTTTCACGGAAAAGCAGAATGCTTGGCATCGTCTCCTTCAGTAAATCAGGTTCAATAAATTTAAGAACAACTCTCAAGATAGAATCATTTCCAAGTAATATTGAAGCAGCAGATATAGATGATGATGGAGTTGCGGAATTACTTACATCGGGAATTTTAGAAAATGGACTTAGGACTTATAAATTAATTCGTAACAGAATCGTGCTCAACCAAGAGATAAGCAATCGTACTTTCTTTAAAGCAGTTTTTATTGATTTAGATTACGATGGTTTTCCTGATATCGCTGCATTGGATTCTAAGAGAAGAAATATAACATTTTTCTATAATGACGGTACAGGAAATTATTATGAATATCGTTCTTCTTCATTATCCTTTTCTGTGAATAATTTTATTTCGGAAGATATCGATTTTGACAACTTTACGGATTTAATTGCATCGAATGATAATGGGTTTGAAATATTAAAAGGCGATTCAGTTTCTTCGTTTGAAAAGAAAATTTTTATAAAAACAAAAACATCACCGGAAAAATTCATAGTAGCTGATTTTAATTCTAATGGTTATAATGAGTTAGCTTATGTCGATTCAAGCGGTTCTCTTTATCTTATTTTCTCAGATATTGGAGGCAAATATTACCCTCCCATTAAATATTTATCGGAAGAAAAAATAATTGATTTAGAAAGTTTTATAGATAGACGCGGAAATAATCTATCCTCTTTATCGGGAGATGGAGTTATATTTAACTACTCTTCTATAAAATCAACTAAAAATGAATTTAATATCTCCCTTGGAATAAATCCTGATAAATTGTGTTTCTTTAATTATAGCAACGATCGATATAGTGATTTGATGATTTATGATAAGACTAAACGAAAGGCAATTACAATTTTATCCGATTTAGCGGGCATTCCAAATATTTATAATGAATATTTTACCGCTTCAAGTCATAGTAAAATTAAATGTGACGATCTCCATTCATCCACTAAAACATTTTATTTTTATAGCGATGGAGGACGCGAAATAGAAATTCTTAAAATAAACTTTAGAAAAGGTAATACGGAAAGGAAAATTCTTTATACTTCTATCCCGATTATGGATCTATTTATTTCGCGTGATATGTCGAAAGAGTATCAATCCATTTATGTGCTTGGTATAGTGAGTAATGTATTAGTGAAATCGGAATTTCAGTTTAAAGATTTTAGATATGTTTCTACTGGGAGCGAAAATATCGATGTAAATGCAGTAACGGCACGGTTTAATCCTTTAACTAGACTAGAAATTTTCTCGGTTAATAAAAGAAAGCAAAAATATAATTTTGTCCGTTATAGCAGTCAAAATAATAAATATGAAAAAACATTAATAAAATCATTTGAAGAAAATCCGGAAGATAAAATTTATCTTTCTGTTTTTAGAGCTGATTATAATAGAACTTACACTGCTGCAGTTGCATTTGTAAATAATAAAGACTGTAATATTACATTAACCTCAGGCAGAGGTACTACTGAAATTAACCTGCCTAATTTTATTATTGATGGTGTGGGTCTCTTTCTCGATTTCGATCTTAAGAATAATGCTCTTTCTATGTTTTTAAAAAATATTATTGATGGAGAAATAGTTAAATTTGCATATAATAAAGATTGGCAGATGAGTAAACCGATTTCGATTTTCAAATCGAAGGAAAAATATAAATTTACTCTCACTCAATTTAATGGAAGAAGCACATATTTAGCATATAATATTTTTGGTACAAATTCAGTTTCTTTTAAGGAATTATGATAAAAAGAATTTTAATTTTGATTTTAATAACAAACATTGTTGCTTTCTCTCAAGAAGAAAGTAAGATGCTCGATTCTTATTTAAAACTGAAAAATAAAATTCCTTCAGGGATACAAGTTCAATCATCAGATTTTGATTCGGCTAAATGCGCATTAGCTATAACGGGATACATAAAGACGCATTATGAATCGTTCACAGCTAAAGAAAAGATGATACTGAAAGCTGCATCTGAACGACCTGAACGTGATACTAGCATCATAACACCAAGAGGTTATTTTAGAATTCATTATAATAAATCCGGGAATGAAGCCCCCGGATATGATCTTAATAAATTTGCATTAGCTGCCGATTCGGCTTATGATTATGAAATTAATGTTTTGAAATATCCTCCCCCGCCAATTGATAATGGCAGAGGCGGAGATAACTTATACGATATATACATTGAGAATTTATCGGGCGGTGTTTATGGCTATACCGAGTTTGAAGATAATATCACTGATTATACATATCGAAGCTATATAGTTATTGATAATGACTTTTCTAATTACGCTACTAAAGGTCTGAACGGTGCAAGAGCTACTATCGCACATGAATTCCATCATTCTATCCAAATAGGCAATTATATTTATCGTTCAGAAGATAACTATTATTTTGAAGCCACTTCCACTGCAATGGAAGAATTTGTATTCGATGATGTTAATGATTACTACCATTATATCGATTCATATTTCAGAAACACATCGAAAGCCCTAAATGAATATAATGGATATAATCTAGCTCTATTAAATATCTTTTTGAAAGATAGATTTGGAATCGGTATTATCAAAACAATTTGGGAAAACATGATATCGAAAAGAGCAATAAGTTCAATTAATACGGCAATAGAAATAAATGGCTCCCGTTTCGATAGTGAATTTAATCTTTTCGGTTTATGGAATTATTTTACTAGTAATAAATCCCAAATAGATTACGGGTATGAGGA
>CALDDL010000314.1 GCA_937936675.1 uncultured bacterium | reverse complement strand
CTGATGATTTCAGGTCCGAGCATTGTATCTACGTCCAAATGAGCCACTTGATTTAGAGCATGAACACCCGCATCAGTTCTTCCCGATCCCATTAAGTTACATTTACCTCTTCCAAAAATCTCGTCTGCCGCATCAAATATTTTTCCTTGAACGGTCTTGCTGTTTTTTTGCATCTGCCAACCGCTGTATCGAGTACCTTCATATTCAATATGCAACTTAAATTTACTCATATCATCCTTATTTTAATGGAATCGGTTACTTTTTTTTATATTTTTATAATTAAAAATAAGCAAAATTATGACTCCAAATATGAAATCCGCATCTATATCAAATATCTTTTATCCAAAATCACTATGTCTTGCCGGTGCATCAACCAAGGAAAAAAGTATCGGTTACGAACTACTTAAATGTATTAAAAAATATGGATATACCGGAAAAGTTTTTCCCGTTAATCCCAATGCCGAATCCGTTCTCGATTATAAATGCTTCAAATCAATTGATAACATTACCGAACAAATTGATCTTGCAATTATCGTAGTTCAAAAAGCTTATGTGGAAGAATCGATCGATTCCCTTTTAGCTAAAAAAGTAAAATCGATAATTCTCATAACTGCAGGATTTAAAGAGACCGGCAAAGAGGGTGAAGAACTTGAGAAAAAGATATTGGCAAAAGTTAAATCCTCAGGAGCTCGGTTAATCGGTCCGAATTGTATGGGGGTAATTAATACCCTTTCGAGTACAAAACTAAACGCAACTTTTGTAGCCGAAGAGCCGCAGATTGGAGCAGTAGGGTTTTTATCGCAAAGCGGTGCTATCGGGGCGGCAGTACTTAATTCGCTTCGTGAAACCGATATTCGTTTCGCACACTTTATTTCCGTAGGTAATAAAGCTGATCTTAATGAAAATGATTTCCTTCATTTTTGGCAAAATGATGATAATATAAAAACTCTCACTTTCTATTTAGAAAGTTTTATTAATGGCGAAGAATTTATTGAACCGTTTATAAAAGGTGAAATTACAAAACCGGCTATCATATTAAAATCGGGCAGAACCGCAAGCGGTATGAAAGCGGCATCATCTCATACAGGCGCTCTTGGAAGCAGCGATAAAGTTGTTAATTCCGTACTAAAACAATTTGGTATCATAAGAGCCGAAACAATAAATGAGCTCTTTAATTATTCTAAAGGATTGGAAAATTTTCCATTTCCAAAAGGGAATAAAGTCTGTGTAGTAACTAATTCAGGCGGTCCCGCTATTTTAACTGTTGATTCACTTGCAAAAGCAGGTTTAGAATTATCAGAACTCTCCGCTGAGACTAAGAGTAAAGTAAGAGAAATTATTCATGTCGAAGGGAGTGCTGAAAATCCGATCGATCTCCTCCCCGGAGGAAATTTTGAAAGTTTTCCTGCGGTAATCAAAACCGTCCTTGAAGATGACAATGTTGATTCTATAATCTCTATTTTTATTGAACCCGTAATGGTATCAGTAGATCCAATAGTCGAAGCAGTTAATGCAATCGATAGCGATAAACCTATTTATCAAATTATAATGCCATTACCCGAATTTTGGAGTAGATATAAAGGGGAAAAACCGATTTTTAGAAATCCGGAAGACCCTGCTAAAATAATTTCTAATATTTTGTTCTATTCAATATCGCAAAAGAAAGACAGATCTAAAAGCATTGAACTTCTCAAACTAAAGGACTCAAAAGAAATTATATCAACCAATGTTTTCCTATCTCAAGAAGAATCTTTAGAGCTTGCTAATCAATATTCTATTCCGGCTGTTAAGAGTTTATCAATTCCCTTCGCCGAATTAAATACATCTGAAATTGATTTTTATCCTGTTGTAATTAAAGGAATTAGCAGTGATGTAATTCATAAATCGGAATTGGATGCAGTTAAACTTAACATAAAAAACAA
>CALDDL010000313.1 GCA_937936675.1 uncultured bacterium | reverse complement strand
AGAAAAAATATCTCTGATATAAAAGTGGATAAAGATGGTGCTATTTGGTGTGCATCTGAAAGTGCATTATATAAATATTATAATGATAGTTGGACAAAATATGAAGTAACTTCACAGGGAGGTATTAATTCTATATCAATTAATAATAGTGGTGTTGTTTGGGGTGCTACCTCAGGGAATGGGATATTTAAATTAGAAGGGGGAGCAATTCAATATTTCAATAGTGCTACTGTTTCGCAATCAATTTTCCCTTCAAATAATATTTATGACATAACGGTAGATAAAGTAACAGGTAAGGTATGGTTCACAATGATGGGTGGTTATGGCGTAAAATCTTATGATGGAGCAAAATGGGAGACTTATACAATCACCGATATGAAATTAGACCCCTCAATAGGTAATTTCAGCACTAAAATAAATATAGATAATAAAGGAATATTATGGGTTTCTTTTTCACCCGTACCTAATTTAGGAGCAAGAGGCGGAGTCGTTTATTATAATAACAATCAATGGACTAGTGTTTCTATACCGGGATTTGGATTAGACAAAATAAAAAGAATATCGTTTTCGGGAGATTATAATTTCTTTAGTTCTTCTTTTGGTATTGCTATGTTTAAGGGGTTACTTGAAAATCCTATCATATTTAATAGATACAATTCCAAGATTCCTGCAGATGCCGTTGAGGATATGACAATTGATAAATCAGGCAATTTATGGTTCGTTACTTATAATGGAACAATGAAATTAAAGAAAGGTAATTTTTAATTTGTCAAATGAAAATTTTATTCAAAATAATTTTACTTCTTCTTATTATTTTTTATGCATGTCAGGAAAAGGAAGTTTTTCAAGGTCTTCCGCCGGAGCCGGAAGAAGTCTTTGGGAAGCTATATATTGATAGCAATCCGCAAGGGGCTCAAATCTTTCTTGATAAAAAGAATATGGGACTCATCACACCAGATTCATTAGAATTTCTTTTGGATAAAGAATATAACATCACTCTCAAATTAGATTTATTCCCCGATAGTAATTTTACAATAAGACCCGAGCTTAACGCAACGAAGAAAGTATTTATCGATTATACAATTAATCAAGGTGCTTATGGAGAAATATCATGTAATTCGTTTCCACTTGGCGCAAATATATTTTTAGAAGATTCCTCGACCGGACTTAAAACGCCAAACACATTAAAATCACTTTTCCCTGGTTTCTACGAAGTAAAATATAGTTATCCCGAACATCGCTCAGATAGTTTAATGGTAACGGTAAGAGGCGGCAAAACATCAAGTTTATTCATAGAATTAGAAGACACAACTTACTGGGTCTCTTATAATATGTCAAATTCATGGATTAGGAGTAATTCAATTACTTCGGTATTTGTTGATTCAAAAGGATATGTATGGTTTGGTTCATCGGATCGAGGATTGAGCCGATTCGACGGTGAAAAATTTGATTTCTTTCCCTTTTCATATCTTCCCTCAGATAATATAACTGAAATCAAAGGAGATAGGTTTGGAACGGTTTGGGTCGGAACTTTAAAAGGAGTATCAAAATATCAAAATAATAGATGGACTGATTATAGCAGTATAATAAGTGCGGCTGTTACGGGAATTGATATTGATAATCAAGGTGTAGCATGGATTGCAACTGCAGATGGGTTATATTCATTTAGAGGCAACTCTTGGACTCGATATGATAAAACAAATTCTCCTCTTCAAGCCGACTATATTTCTGATGTTGCTGTTGAACCTGCTTCCGGCAAGGTTTGGGTCGGATTATTAAATAATCTTGGTTTGCGTTCATTTGATGGTTCTAATTGGAATAGTTATACTGTAACTGAAATGCAGATAGATCCATCTATGGGGAACTATTCGGGGAAACTTGCAATCGATTATTATGGGAATTTGTGGGCAAGTTTTTTACCAATACCAAATGCGAACCTAACAGGTGGGATAGTAAGGTTTAATGGTACAAAATGGGAAAAATTAAATATACCGGGATTAGTTATTTCAGAAAAATTAGGACTCCGGAATTTCTATTCATATGGGGAGAAGATGTTTATTTCTACAACGCAGGGAGTTGTAATATTTACGGATTATAATAACCCCTTTTTATATAATACTACAAATTCAAAAATTCCGGGCAATATTATAAATGATGTTATAATCGATAAATCGGGTAATCTTTGGTTTATTTCATTTAACGGTGTAGTAAAACTGAAAAAAGGAAATTTCTAAACAGAACTGCAGTTTTTTGCATAGTAACAAAATTGATGTTACTATGCAAAAATTATATAATAACTAAAATAGTATTACAAGCCTGCTTCTAATTTATAAACCGAATCGATTACTGTTCCGTCCACCCATTTAATAATTGCTACAACTTTAGATTTGTCCACCACCGGTTTAGCGGGAGCACCGCCGCAAATTTCATAAACTTCGTTTTGTATCTCTTTAATCGGTCTAATAGGTAAATTCGAATTTTTCACTGCCGCAAGGAGATCTTTTCTTCTGGGATTAATAGCAATGCCTCTTTCCGTTACAATAACGTCCACCAGTTCACCCGGAGCGCATAATGTGGTAACTTCATCAAGTATCACCGGGATACGGTCTCTAAACGAAGGTATGGCTAAAATCGTGCATTTGGAGAACATACAATTCTGCCATCCGCCAATCCCGTGCAATAAATATCCGTCTGAATGGCTTACTACATTTGCATTGAAATTAATATCAACTTCTGTTGCACCGAGAACAACTGCATCTATAATCGAAGCGAAATTTCCTTTACCGTGATAGTTATAACTTGTAAATGGGGAAGTGCTAACGTGATTCCTATTTTCACGCATTGAACGGACACCTTCAAGATCGAAAGTCTGACCATCTAAGATGTAATCGGTCAATCCCTCCTCAAGCATTTCGACTAAGTATTTTGTACTTCCGCCTCTGATAAATCGTGCTTTAATTCCTTTAGCTTTCATTTTCTCTTTGAGGAAAAGTGCGAATGCCAAATTTGTACCCCCCGAACCGGCTTGATACGAAAAACCATCTTTCATTATTCCCGCTTCTTCCATAAACTGGGCTACGTATTCAGCTATTAATAGTCTATCGGGACTTTTGGTTACTTCGGTTGTGCCTGAAACAATCTTTGCCGGATCACCGAGTGATTCTATTTCCACTACATAATCAACATTATTACCTTGAATCTGCCATGGGACACACGGGAATGGAATTAAATTATCTGTAACAACTATTACCTTATCGGCATATTCAGAATCAGCGAGCGAAAAACCGGTACCGCCGAAAGCGGATTTTCCATTAACGCCATTTGCATTGCCGAACGGATCGGCTTGAGGAGCGGCAATAATCGCAATATCGATATGGACTTCACCATCTTGGATTGATTGGTACCTACCGCCATGAGAACGAAGAACACCCACGCCATTCATTTTACCTTCGGTTGTAAATCTGCCTAATGGTCCATTCATACTTCCTTCGATATGATGGATTGTTCCATCTTCCAAATATTTTATTAGGTGTGAATGGCAGGGGAATGATGCCGATGGAAACCAGCGGATATTTTTAATACCGAGTGATTTTATCTCGTCAAATAATTTATTTGTAAGTAAGTCGCCATTCCTGAGATGATGATGAGTTGAGATCGTCATCCCATCTTTTA
>CALDDL010000312.1 GCA_937936675.1 uncultured bacterium | reverse complement strand
TTCCTATGAAGAACTATGATGAAATAGAATTAGGAAAGCATGGTTTAATATTGAACGAGAAGGGGAGGCGGGGATTATTGCTGCCTCAAGTCCCGATAGAACATAATATGAATAGGGATGAATATCTTGACGCCATTTGCCAAAAGGCGGGTCTTCCTAATAATTACTGGCATGATAAACAACTGAATATCGATCTTTTTACTGCGGAAGTTTTTTCTGAAAATGAATTATTCTCTTAAATGAAAGGAGGATCAATTGAGTTCAATTAGAAAACCGGCGGTGGCGGGGACATTCTATCCGCGCGAAAAAGTGCAACTTCAGAGCGAAATAAAATTAATACTGGATCTTGCTAAGAACGATATTAATATTCCCAAAAGAGTATTTGGAATTATTGTACCTCACGCTGGATATGTTTATTCGGGCAAAACAGCCGCTGCTGCTTATAATCTTATCAAAGATAAAAATATATCCACTGTAATAATTCTTTCTCCGAGTCATCGAGAATACTTTCCGGGTATTTGTGTATTTAACGGCGATGCTTATGAAACTCCTCTTGGCACTGTAAAAATTAATGAAGAAATTAGATCGAAATTATTAGAAAATTCTAAGTCTATTTTTGCAGGAACAAACGGTCATAAATCAGAACATGCCATCGAAGTGCATATCCCTTTTTTGCAGATGGTCTTAGGTGAGTTTACAATTGTCCCGATCACTATCGGAGATCAAAGTAAAAATTATTTAGATGAGCTAGCAGAAAAATTATCCGAAGTTTCCGATGGCGGAATATTAATATTAGCAAGTACAGACCTATCGCATTTTTATACTCATGATGAAGCCGAGAAATTAGATTCGAGGATTGAAAAATATATTGAAGACTATGATCCCGATGGTTTGCAAAAAGCACTTGAAGAGGGGAAGTGCGAAGCATGCGGCGGAGGCGCAGTAGTGGCTCTTCTTAAAGCGGCTAAAAAAGAAAATTTTAAAAACGTGAAAATATTATCCCGAACAAATTCTGGCGATATAACCGGAGATTTTTCCGAAGTGGTTGGTTACCTCTCGGCGGTTGTTTATTAATTCTAATTAATCTAACTCAAATTCTTTCTCGGCATGTGCAGTTTTATTCGAGTATTTGTCAATTACATTGAAAATTATTTTGTAGGTTCCTTTCGCATAAGTAGAATCCAATTCCGCTTGGACATCAATTCTAATATCTTTTAATATTTCGGGAGTTGGCTGGTTTAATTCACCTTTTTTAAAATCAACAATAACTTCTCCGGTCGGTTTTTGTAAGTTGACGCTATAGAGAAGATAAATGCTATAAATACCATTCGATTCTGCATTAGTAAAATCCTTTGCCATAACAGAGGCATTTAATTCCGCGCCCTTATCCAAGGTAAATGTAAATGCTTCAGCAGAAGAAAGATTAAGTTCTTTTTTTTCTTTTGAGCAGCCAACAATAATAAGTGTAATGAACAAAAAAGAGATTAATTTTTTCATAGTATCTCCATAAAAGATATCCCGCTTCCGAAGAAGCGGGATAAT
>CALDDL010000311.1 GCA_937936675.1 uncultured bacterium | reverse complement strand
GACGGCTCTGGTCATATTCAAGCAGAAACTTTTGATAACGCTTCTTTAGTTCCTTCGCTTATAACGGATGAACAGATTGAATCGGTATGGACTACTTCGCTCGGAATTACAGTGCAATTAAAAACTTATGCTTATGCAATAGAAGGTCATAAAAACTATATTATTTTTGATTATAGATTTATCAATACCGGAAATATTGATAATAATGTTCAGACAAAAGAATTGAAAAATCAACTTAAAGATGTATGGTTTGGATTTCCGTTCTCAACGGATATCAAGCCGAGATTCGGCGGAACCGAGCCCGATGATAATTATGAATACTATGGTGCTACTTATGATCAATGGGTAAAGGGAGATAAGACAGCAGATTCGGCAAGAGTCCTTATTGCATGGGATGGTAATAATGTTGATACCGATAGTTATGATCCCGATCCGATTACTATGGAGCCGAGGGTGCCGGGCTTTTATGGGCTTGGTGTTTTACATGCGGATAAGCAAGCAATTGATGATTTAGAATCAGGAGCATCGGACGACCCAAAACAGCCCGTAAATGTCGATAATTCTTCCGGTCTCGAATCGAGTGCTAGTGCTCAGATTCAGAAATTATCTCAAGGAGGAAATAAAAATTTTGCGGGTTACGGAGCCGAAAATTTTCTGATGAGTTTTGGTCCTTATAATATGCCTATTAATGAAGATGTAAGAATAGTACTAGTTCAGATTATAGACGGAATCGATAGAGAAAAGGCAGAGGATTTAGGTCTCAAACTTCTAGGAGGAATGATTTCAAAAACTCAATACGAAGCAGAGATAGCCACCGGCAGAGATTCATTATTTAAATCTCTTTCAGCTGCTAAATTAGCATTTAACAAAAAATTTAATATTCCTGATCCGCCGCCCTCACCGGATTCGATACTAGTTACATCAGGTATGGGGAATATAAAAATCGAGTGGTCCGGCAGCTCCGAAAGAGCCTTAGACCCTGATACCAAGAAAAAGGATTTCGCGGGATATCGACTTTATCGCGCTGCTATATCACCCGATAATAAATGGGATATGATTTATGAAATGGGAGGCAATTCAGGTAATCCGATTGTTCATTCCTATATTGATTCTAATGTAGTTACAGGGTTTAATTATTATTATGCCATAACTGCATTTGATGATGGAACAGGTAATTATCTTAATCCCGGTAAATCACTCGAAAGTTCTCGTCTTACCTCCACTGCTTATGTAGGTGCTTCTTCTGCTGTCGAGCCCCAAAACTCAGCCGAGGGTTTTAAAAGTAATTTAAGAGTAGTTCCAAATCCATATAACATCCGTTCTATAAATTATGGCGATCCGAATAATCCAAGTGATGTCCAGAATAATAAATTATTATTTGTCGGACTTCCAAAGAGATGCACGATAAGAATATTTACAGTATCTGGTGATCTTGTAAAAACAATTTATCACGATAGTGGTTTAGGTTCGGAGGAATGGAATCAAGTAACTGATTCAAATCAGTTTATCGTAAGCGGGCTATATATAGCTCATGTGGAATCTGATTTGGGTAATGAAATAATAAAATTTGTGGTGATAAGATGATTAAACGAAATCTTTTCCTAATGATTTTTTCCTTTTTGTTATTATCCTTTAATCATAATTTTGGACAGGATAATTTTAATAAGGTGGGACAAAGCGGAATGCAATACCTTAAAATAGGTGTTGGAGCTGAAATGGTGGGCAGAGGCGAAGCAGGTATCTCTGCTGTCAAAGGAGTTCAGGCTATGTTTTGGAATCCTGCCGGCTTGGCAGAAATGGAAAATAATGAATTTATTTTTAGCCATAATTCATGGATTGCAGATATATCTTTGAATGCTTTAGGAGTGGGAATTAATCTGAATGAATTGGGCGTCTTAGGTGCCAATATCTTATGGATGGATTATGGGGAGCTTCACAAAACATCAGTTGCACAGACTATCGAAGAATCCGCTCAATATGGATATGTAGATGAAGGAATGTTTTCTCCGACAGATATGGCAATTGGTTTTACTTATTCTAAAAAAGTATCTCCACAATTTTCTTTTGGCGGGCAAGTTCGATATTTATACGAGAACTATGGAAGTAATGTTACATTAAATACTTCGGGTGAGAAAAGTGTTACTGAAAATACTATGTCTGCCTTTAGTTTTGATTTTGGTACTCTATATTACCCGGGATATAAAAGCTTAGCACTTTCGATGACGATACAGAATTTTTCTACTGATTTAAAGTATGAGCAGGAATCTTTTAGCACTCCGCTTACTTTCAAGATCGGTCTTTCAATGAATATGTTCGATTTATGGGAGAACAATTCTAAAAATGCTTTATTAATCGCAGTCGATGCAATCCACTTAAGAGATTATTCCGAAAGATTAAATCTTGGTGCCGAATATAGTTATTTGGGATTATTTAATATAAGATGCGGATATAGAATGAATTATGATCTTGGTGGTTTCACTGCTGGTGCAGGTATAAGGTATTCTATTTCTAATAGTATCGGATTCAAATTGGATTTTAGTTATATGGTTGAGAATACCGGCAGATTTACTTCTCCATTGCAGCTTACAGCAAGTTTAATAATGCTTTAATTAACAAGATAGATTATTTGGAATAAATATGAATGCCAGGAAGGTAAATACAGTAAAAGGACAGACACTATTGAGGCAAAGGAATGTCTCTGTAGTAATTGATAAAATCTATACTGATGGACCGATAACGAATAGAGATATCGTTAATAGCACGAGTATCTCTTTTGCTAAAGTAAATACTATAACAACTACATTAAGCAAAATCGGATTGATAATTCAAGATGGAAAAGAAGAATCAATCGGTGGAAGAAGATCGGCACTATATAATATTAATCATAATTTCCGATATTCAATTGGCTGTCAGCTTTCTCATACACGTATTCATACCTGTATATGCAATCTAAAAGGAGAACCTATATTTTACGAAGCTATACCATATAATAAAGAAGATGGTAAAGATTCAGTATTGAAAATGCTTATTGAAGCAATTGAGCAAATTATAAAGAAAGCAAAAATACCGAGAGAGAAATATCTTGGTATTGGTCTATCGATAGCAGGTTTGTATAACCCTAATGATGGATCGGCAATTCCTTTCCCTCATCTAGTTAATTGGGGTGTAGTAGCATTCAAAGATATCCTTGCGAAAAAATTCAAGATGCCAAGTTATATACTTAACGTTGCAAATGCCGCAGCATTAGCAGAGCAAAATTTCGGTGTTGGAATTGGCAAGAATAGTATTCTTTATTTAAATGTTGGTACCGGTCTAGGTATGGGAATTATTCTTAACGGAAAACTTTTTGAAGGAGTCTCCGGTTCAGCAGGTGAGTTTGGTCATATTTCGGTTGATGACCGAGGACCATTATGCGAATGCGGTAATCTTGGATGTCTCGAAGCTATTGCAAGTACCAAAGCAATAGTTAATCAGGCGATCGACTTAATTCAAAAAGGTGTCAATTCCAGTTTATTGGGAATAATCGATCGTGATATAAATAAATTAGATTTTGATATCATCTGCCAAGCAGCCGGATCCAGCGATAAATTGGCTTATAATCTAATCGATAAAATGGGTCAAAATATAGGCGAAGGTATCGTTACTCTGATAAATTTATTTAATCCAGAAAGAATAATTATAGGTGGTAAAATCGGAATTGCCGAATCTATTGTAACTCCTTCGATAATGCAAGTTGTTCAAAAAAGAGCTTTAGAAATACCAAGAAAGAATACAGAAATAGTTTTTTCAAAAATGGGAAGTCATTCAGGTACGATTGGCGCTACTGTCCCGATAATAGATGAATTTTTTAAAAATCAAATTAACACTTTTATTGAAGAAAAATAGTGTTCAGGAAGAATTAAGAACAAAATGAAAAAATTAAGAATTGCGACTATTGGTGTCGGAAGATTTGGAATATTCCATCTGCACGCATTTAAACAATTAGAAGAAATTATGAATGTGAAATTGGTTGCTGCAGCGGAAATTGACATCACCAAACATTCGACAATTAAGAATGATTTTAATATTCCCATTTATTCTAATTATTTAGAAATGATTGAAAAAGAAAATTTAGATGCGGTCTCGGTTGCTACGGTTGACTATCAGCATAAAGATATTGTATTGAATGCATTGCTACGTGGATTGCATGTTTTAGTGGAAAAACCATTAGATACAAATTCCATCGGCTCTTATGAAATGATGAATATTGCAAAAGAGAAAGAATTAATTTTACAAATCGATTTTCATAAACGATACGATCCTTATCATATTGAAATAAGGGATTTAGTTAATAAAAATAAGTTCGGAGATTTTCTTTACGGTTATTGTTATATGGAAGATCAAATTGTAGTACCAAGAGATTGGTTTAAGACTTGGGTTCATAAGACTTCACCGGCATGGTTTCTCGGCTCTAATTTTATTGATTTAATTAGCTGGCTTATGAATAGCAGAGTAAAGAGCGTTTATGCAAAAGGACAAAAAAATAAATTACATAAACTTGGTCTTGATACTTATGACTCAATTACGAGCATGTTGACTTTCGAGAATAATGCAGTAATTACTCTTGATAGTTCGTGGGTATTACCCGAGAATTTTTCTTCAATCGTTAATCAAGGTTTTAGACTTATTGGCACCGAAGGTATTGTAGAAGCTGATTCTCATAATCGCGGAACTACTTCTTGTTTTACATCCGAAAAAGGAATCAGAAATCATAATTCCGGTTTTATGCATTTAGAAAATGATATTTCAGGAAAGCCTAAATATGTCGGTTACGGTATAAAGAGTATTCAACATTTTATTGAGAATGTAGTTCATTTAAGTAACGGATTCAGCTTAAAAGATTTAGAAGGTACATACCCCTCCGGTCTCGATGGTCATGAAGTAACCAAAGCAATTGAAGCAATACATTTAAGCATCGAAACCGGTGTGGTTATAGATGTTCAAAATGGGAAAGAGTTATGTTCAAAAGTGGT
>CALDDL010000310.1 GCA_937936675.1 uncultured bacterium | reverse complement strand
AAATATTTCAAGAGTATATGAAGAAGAGATTAATATAGAAGCAGGTACTTCAAAGAAATTAAACCCTTCTGCTTTTATATTTCATAATCCCGATTTCTATAATGGATTGGTTTATTATTCAGATTTAATTTCAGAAAGAGGTTTAAAAATCCCAAAATCACCTAATTCGGCATTAGAGCCTGAATGGTGCGCCTGGGGATATGAAAGAGATTTTAATACTTCTCAAATAATATCGACTCTTCCATTAGTAAAGAAAATGGGTCTAAAATGGGTTACCTTAGATGATGGTTGGCAAAATGCTAATGGTGATTGGGGGTTTAGTAAAAGCAAATTTCCAAATGGTAAAACTGAATTTATTGAGTTTGTAAATAAAATAAAGAGCGAAGGTTTCAAGTTCAGATTATGGTGGACTCCATTTGATGCTCATGATTCTTCTTATAATGAAATTCATTATAAAGATCGGATGAATGAATTTGGAATGAAATTTCAAAGTGAACTTGCTAAAGATCATCCTGATTGGTTCATGTTAGACGTGAATGGAAATAGGTATCAAGTATCTTGGTGGAATTCATATTTACTTTGTCCTGAATTAACAGAGGTACAAGAGTATTACAAATCATTTATAGAAAAAGCCATTAAGGAATGGGGTATTGAAGGATTAAAAATTGATGGACAGCATTTTAACTTGGTGCCTCCCTGTTATAATAAGAAGCATCATCACAAGTCTCCTTATGATGCTTCGAAAGCTGTCCCACAATTTTTTAAAATAATCTATGATGCTGCTAAATCAATAGACACAAATTTTGTATTTAATTTATGTCCATGCGGCACAAATTTTTCCGTTTATAATTTGCCTTACGCTTCTCAGACGGTTTCTTCTGATCCATCTTCTTCATGGCAAGTACGACATCGAGGAAAAATATTTAATGCGCTTAGTAAAGGTAGTATGTCATATAGCGGTGACCATGTAGAATTAACTAATCGAAAGTATGATGAATCAACAAATAAATGGGTAACATACAAGAAAGAAGATTTTGTTTCTACTTTAGCGGTCGGTGGAGTACCTTCAACCAAATTTACATTGGAAGGTATTGAACAAGCAGAGCCGGGATATTCACTTACGGTTGATAAATTACCTTTATGGAAAAAGTGGATTGATTTCTATAATAATGAAAAATTAGGCAGATGTAGATACCTTAATTTATATGATATAGCATATTCAATTCCGGAAACTCACGTATTGAAAAATGATTCTTCAGGAGTATATTATTATTTCTTCTTTTCGTCAGGTGAATTTTCTGGGGAAGTGGAATTAAAAGGGTTAGATGATAAAGAGTACTTAATTTATGATGTAAAAAATGAAAGATATACAGACGATTATAATGGTGAAAAAATAAAAATTACATTTATTGATGATGCAGTTTATAAACTAATACCAAAGGGAAATTGATGAAAAAAATAAATTTCAGTTTTATTTTACTTTTATTAATCGCAGGAATAAGTTTTGCTCAAAGTACGGTTCAATACACTGAAAGTGATGAGATATTTCCAAACCCTGAAAGAGGATTTTATAAACATACAGAGAATCAATCCGAGACCTCCACTTTAGATGTGAATACACTAAAGGCATATAGAGCGCAGAACCATACATTGATATTACGCTTATATTATTTTAAGAAATTTAAGAATTCTCCACTCAGTCAAAAGCAGTTAGATATTATCACTGCTGATTTCCAAAAGATGCGAGATGCAGGAATCAAGTGCATACTAAGATTTGCTTATAGCCAAAACGAAAATGAGGCAGATGCTCCATTAAGTATTATTTATAACCATTTAGAGCAATTGAAGCCAATCTTTGAATCGAATTATGATGTAATTGCCTTTATGCAAGCCGGTTTCATAGGTGCTTGGGGTGAATGGTATTATTCATCCAATAATTTGAATACTACAACAAATAGAAGAAATGTTTTATACAAAATTTTGGATATTCTTCCAAAAGAGAGAACAGTTCAAGTAAGAACTCCACTCTATAAAAAATTAATATTTAATTATAACGAACCTCTATCGGAATCAAATGGATTTGACACCTTAAGATTGGCACGTACCGGTCATCATAATGATTGCTTCTTAGCAGCATGGGACGATTGGGGAACTTATGTTGATACTACGAGCGAGAAAAAATATCTGAGGGATGAGTGTCTTTACGTTCCGATTGGTGGAGAAACGTGCAGCCCGAGTTCATTCTCCGGATGCACAAATGCATTATACGAATCGGAGAGATTGCGTTTCACATATTTGAACCGCGACTATCATCAAGTTATAATTTCAGGCTGGAGAAATAGCGGATGTTATGATGAACTTTCAAAATTCCTCGGTTATAGATTCGTTATGAAAGAGGGAAATTATTCTACTTCATTGAAACAAGGTAGCGGGTATAAGTTCAATCTTAAGCTTGAGAATAAAGGCTTCGCTCCGTTTTACAATTATAAAATAACACGAGTAATATTAAGAAGTGCGCTTGATGCAAGAGAATATTATGTTGATTTGCCTTTAGATGCTCGATACTGGCAGCCAAAAAAAGAAATTGAATTAGATTATGAAATTGGAGTTCCAGCTAGTTTACCTGATGGAGATTATTCGATTTATTTAGCATTAATTGATTCTCATCCGACACTTGAGAGAAAATCAAATTATTCAATTCGCTTTGCAAATACTAATTCTTGGGAAGCTAAATCAGGTTATAATTCACTTAATAGTATTGTAACAATTAATTCTGCCGGAAGTGGCAGTGAATTTACAGGCGATTTATTTTTCAAAGAATTAGATAATGGAACATCAGTAGAAGATGAACGGAGTGAAGTAATCGATACCGACTATTTAAGAAATTATCCAAATCCATTTAATGGAGCAACAAATATTGTTTTTACATTAAAAGAAGCGGCTACCGTAACACTAAAGATATATAATTCATTAGGTCAGGAAATTGCAATCCTCTTAAACGAATATACCTCTGTTGGGAAGCATCAATATAATTTTAATTCAGCAAATATTTCGTCGGGTGTATATTATTATGTTTTATCGACCGGAGAAAAGAATATCACCGGAAAAATGTTATTACTTAAATAAGGAGCATCAATGTATTTTGATATTGTAACGTGGAGTATCTGGCTAATCGGTTTTGTGATACTTGTTATCTGGATAATGGTGCCGGTAAAAGAATTTAAAAATCTACTTAAGAAAAAACAGATCCAATTCAAAAAGGACAAGGAGAAGTAATTGAACAGTATTGATTTTATTATTGTTTTCGTATTCCTTGCGGGGATGTTTTATATCGGTTCGATCTTCTATAAATGGGTAGGTGATTCAGACGATTTTTATCTAGCCGGAAGGCAATTAACTCCATTTATTCTTGCCGCCGTATTAGCTGCAACGAACGTTAATATGTATAGCTTTGTGGGACAAGCGGGCATTGCGTACAAAGAAGGGATACAAATTATCTGGCAGACTTGGACGGGTAATATGGCAATGG
>CALDDL010000309.1 GCA_937936675.1 uncultured bacterium | reverse complement strand
AAAGAAGCAAGTTTTGCATTCCCTATTTATCAGAGAATCAATGATGTGCTTGCAAGTGGAGACAGTCTTGATAGCTTAGCAACTGATTCATTAGCTGCTAATAAAGATACTTCTAATGCAAACTTAAGCGAGGCTGAATTTGCAAAGAAAAATCCTTTCTTCGCAATAGCTCAACCAATGGATCCTCAAGGTCGCATTGCCGATCTCGTTGTTGAAGAAGGTAATAAAGGAAAATTAAGTGCACTATTAGAAAAACCAGAGATTCAATCAATACTTCCTGATAATGCTGAATTAGTATATGATGCTAAACCGGATATCACACCTGAAGGCAAATCATATTTCAAGTTATATATGTTGAACAAAAATCCTGAATTAACCGGAGGTGTAGTTGTTGATGCACAGGCAAATATTGATCCTTCAACTTCAGCACCTATAGTAACAATGCAGATGAATACAGAAGGTGCAAGAGAATGGGCTAGAATTACAGGTTCTAATATTGATAAGAGATGTGCAATTGTTCTTGATGGTGTTGTATATTCGGCACCTGTTATACAGAATAAAATTCCTTCGGGTAATTCACAGATTTCAGGAAGCGGAACATTAGAAGAAGCAAAACTTTTAGAGATTGTTCTAAAAGCAGGTGCTCTTCCGGCTCCTATTGAGATTATGGAAGAAAGAACAGTTGGTCCATCATTAGGTCAGGATTCGATAAGCGGCGGTCTAAATTCTGGACTATTTGGTTTTGCTCTAGTAGCTATTTTTATGATTTTCTATTATAAATCAGCCGGTTCTATTGCTGATGTAGGATTAATTTCTACAATACTTATTACAATTGGTGTATTGGCAGGATTTCATGCTACTCTTACACTTCCCGGTATTGCAGGTATTGTTTTAACTATAGGTATGGCGGTTGATGCAAACGTAATTATTTATGAAAGAATTAGAGAAGAATTAGCTACCGGTAAAACAATGAAAGCTGCTATCCAATCAGGATATTCAATGTCTTACTCTGCTATTTTTGATTCAAATATAACAACATTTTTTACCGGTATTATTCTTTACCAATTTGGAAGCGGTCCTGTTCAAGGTTTTGCTCTTACGCTTATGATTGGTATTGCAGCCAGTTTATTTGGTGCACTTGTTGTTTCTAGAGTTATGTTTGATTATTTAGCTGCCAAAGGCAGTAAAATTAATGTCGGTTAATTTAGTTTAGGAGAATTGAAATAAATGAGAGTTTTTGAAAATCTTAATGTCGATTTTATGGGGAAAAGGAAACTTTTCTACTAT
>CALDDL010000308.1 GCA_937936675.1 uncultured bacterium | reverse complement strand
GAATTAATTGTTCCGCTATAACCCGAGATTTCAGCTTTTTCGATTGTGCGTTTTAGAAGAGCAATATTCTGAGAAAAATTAATTTTATTTTCTCGAAGGTCAGAAAGCAATAATATTGCAGCCTCGTCACCCTGTTCCAAATTATCCAAAATATTGATCGCACTTTTTTTTGCAATATTAAAATAAGAACCTGAAGAAGAGAGAACTGACATGCTAAAACTATTATCCAAAATAATCACTGCCGAAGTTTTAGCATTTTGCCCGAGACCAAATAAGGATGCGTTTTTCATTGTCGGGCGCGAGAAGGCAAATACAAGTGCCATAATTATCAAAACTCGAATAAGAAGCAAAAGCCATTGCTTGAATTTAATCTTTCTTATTTTATTCTTTTGCAATGTCTTTAAGAACATTAGTGAGCTAAACTCAATCTTCTTGAGCTGTCTTAAATTAAAGAGATGAATTACCACAGGAATTGAAGCAGCTAATAATCCAAACAATATGGCGGGGTTTAGGAATGTCATTCAGGAATAAATTTTTTATATAATGAAATGAGATTTTCGATATAAATTTTCTTTGTAAACATCGACAGAACTCTTTGACGGGCATTGGTCCCGAACTTTTCCCTCAGTTCTTTTGAAAGAATAAGTTCTTCAATTTTTTGCGATAGTTCTACAAAATTCTCTCTTTCAAAAAGGAATGACGTTTTGTTATCAATTGCAATGTCTAATATGCCGTCCGAGGCGGTGCATACCGAAGGCAATCCCATACACATTGCCTCTACTAATGTTAATCCGAAAGCCTCAGCGTGTGAAGGAAAAACAAAAATATCTAATGAATTAAAAACTTCCGGCATATCTTCACGGAATCCAGTAAAAATAAAATTATCATCTATCCCGAGTGCAGCGGGCATATCGGCAATTTTCTTCCCATATTTAGACTCTCCGTAACTCGATTCTCCGATTACTATAAATTTTAGATTCTTGTATTTACCAGCAAGTATTTCACAAGCATTAATAAATTCTTCATGCCCCTTACCGGGACTGAATCTCCCTGCAATACCGATTAATATTAGTTCTTCGGATAATTTATATTTTTCTCTTAATTTATTTTTTACAACTCTTTCCGGATTGAATTTCTCGTCATCTATTCCGCTGTAAAGTAATTCTATTTTATCCGGTTTGAGCGGAGTTGTATCTTCTAAATTCTTTTTTATCACTTTGCTGATTGCTAGCGCTAAGTCTAATCTTGAATAGATGTAACGATGCAGAGAATCTTTTTTATTAATAAATGATCCTACATGCTTCGTAAGAATTAAAGGGGTAATAATTCCAAACCATTTTAGAACAGGTGTAAGCAGCCATAAGTCTTTTGAAAAATGAGTGTGAATTATATCGTAATTCTTTTGAATTAGAAGGGATCGAAGCTTGATTATCTGAAGCGGACTAAAATACTTAAAGTCATCTACCGTGATTGTATTAATTTTATTTTTACGAGCTTCCAAAAATAATTTTGATTTATCAATTAGAAAAAGATCTATCTCAAGACCATATTCTATAAGTTGAACTGCCGTATTTATTACTTGCATTTCCATGCCTCCCCAGCTTTTGGAAAGGCAGGTAATTAATATCTTCATTAATATATTTTCTTTAGATTAGCATTTTTGAAATAATGCGAAAGAATCTCATCGAACTTATAACCCATATCACCCATAACTGCCGCACCAATTTGACAAAGCCCCACTCCATGTCCCCATCCCGCTCCTTGTAGAATAAATTTACCCGGTATCGAGTCTTTTACATCTTCTTTTTTTACTAAAAAAGCGGAGCTATATAAATGAGATTTTGATAACACTCTTCTTATCTCAAGCTCTTTACCAATAATTAAACTCTTTTTATCACCTATAATTTTTAGTTTTATAATTCTTCCGGAGTTTCCTCTTTCAATCGGTACGAGATCTAATATATTTCCAAAATCGAAACCCAATTTTTCTTTAATTAAACTAGCAATTTCCTCTTGAGTAAATTCTACTTTCCAACGATAGAAATCCGTTGTTGTCTGATCGAAATCTACAAGCACTTGTGAGAGTACTTTTTTATTTGTCGTATTGCAAAACGCCAAAGGTTTATTTTTTATCCATTTAATTGCATTTTCTTCTTTATCTAATTCGGTATCAAAATCATCGGCAACATATTTATAATCAATAATAGAAGAAAGATATGGATGAACAACAGGCTCCCATACATTCTCATACGACTCGCTTATTCCTCCACAACATTTTGAGTATCGTGTATCGCATACTTTATCATTAAACATCAAAACGATCCCACGCGTTTTATCTATTGCATGCAATGCTGCATCATTTACAATTCGTAATATCCCTTGATATCTTTGGCAGTGATCATCGGCGCAAAGATCAAAATTCTCGTGATCTTCCCTATCATACCATTTTATTAATTCATTTTCTTTCTGTTTATACTGGTATTCTATTATCGTTCTTGCTTCTAATCTTTTATCTAGCTGAGCAATTAGCCAACTTCGGGAAATAATTGCGTGGGCTTTTAACATCTCGATGGATGAATTTGGACTCATTTCCGACGAGATTACACTTACTAAATAATCTTCGACATATAATATATTTATTACACTTATTTTACCGTCTTCTATAATTAACTTAATGCTGCCTCTAAAACGTTGATTATTTTTCTTCTCCCAATGAAAATTTTTACCTATAACTACATCCTTAATCAAAAAAGAATCTGTAAGATAATCATTTGGGACAATAAGAATTGAATCGTCTTCGGCTACACGCATTCCATCTTTAATTAAAGTAATTTTATTGCCTGTAAGATGAGCATGATAACTGCCGCTCATACGGCTTGCTAGAACAGTCGATGAAAATTCACCATATAGATCGAACTTAATCTCCTTTTCGACTAATATGCCTATTGTTATTACAGGTTGATTCATTCACTATTATTTTTTATGGAAAAAACTAATATACTAATCTCAATTAAAATTAGATAGAGATAAAGAATAGTAAATAATTTCGATAATTAAAAAAATGCTGTTTTTTTTCAATTTTTTTCTTAATTTTATTTTGTTATTTCGGCAAGCCTTTCCGAATGGCTTTAAAATTAAAGTCATTCGATTAAATATCTTTAATAAATAAGACAACAAGACCATTTTTTGAAAGAAATTAAGGTTACAAAACTAAAAACGAGAGAAGAACTTATCAGAACAAGATTGTTCTGTATGGATAATTGTCTTTATTAAAAGAGCAGTCATTTTGGCTGCTCTTTTTTTTTATATAAACCGAATTATTTATTCAATTAACTAATTTGAAGGTAAAATGAAAGGGAATGATATAATTGTAGGAGCACAAATGCTTTTCGTAGCATTTGGTGCATTGGTTCTTGTTCCATTATTGACAGGCTTAGACCCCTCGATAGCATTATTTACAGCGGGTGCGGGCACTCTTATTTTTCAACTTATTACTAAAGCGAGCGTACCGGTTTTTCTTGCAAGCTCCTTTGCTTTTATTGCACCAATTCAAGTCGGGATTCAACAATTTGGCGTAGGTGCTACTTTAGGCGGACTTGCCAGTTCAGTTGTTGTCTATATTATTCTTTCGGCTTTAGTAAAAGCAAAAGGAATTTCCATTATCGAAAAATGGCTCCCTCCGGTTGTAACCGGTCCGGTAATTATGGTTATCGGATTAAAACTTGCACCTGTGGCAGTGGGAATGACTAAAAATTTTACCGGTGGTATAGAGCTTGATTATATTGCCGTTATTGTTGCCCTCTTTTCATTATCAGTTACAATTGCTGTAGTAATGATGGGGAAAGGATTGCTCCGATTAATTCCGATACTTTGCGGAATTATTGCCGGTTACGTATTATCTATTATTCTTGGTAAAGTTTCTTTTGATGCAGTTAGTAATGCGCAATGGTTTTCAATTCCTTGGGTTGCAGCATTAGAGCAAGGGACTTATGAATTCCCTAAGTTCGATCTAAGAGCTATCTTATTTATTTTACCAGTTGCTATTGCTCCGGCAATAGAGCATGTGGGAGATGTGCTTGCCATTTCCAATGCAGCTAAAACGAATTATTTAGAAAAACCCGGTCTCCATCGCACCTTACTAGGAGATGGGTTGGCAACATTTTTTGCATCAATATTTGGTGGTCCGCCGAATACTACCTATTCCGAAGTTACCGGAGCCGTAACATTAATCAAAAAATTCGACCCAAAATTAATGACTATCGCTTCCGGATTTGCAATTTTACTTGCATTCTTCGGAAAATTAGGAGGAGTATTAAGGACAATTCCTGCACCGGTCATGGGAGGAATTATGATCCTTCTTTTTGGAATGATCGCTGCAATCGGTATCGGAACTCTCGTTAATAGTAAAATCGACATGTCTAAATCGCGCAATCTTGTTATAGTTTCCATCGTATTAATATTTGGTATAGGCGATATGATACTCGGATGGGGTGAATTTCAATTATCAGGGATCGGTTTAGCAGGTATTATAGGAGTTTTATTAAATAGATTATTACCTAATACAAATTCATAATAAATTATAAGGATATCTTAAATGAAAAAGTTATTACTTGTTTTCTTTCTTTTAATGGCAGCAAAAGTAACCGCCCAAAATCTTCAACTTCACTATGACTTAGGAGAAGACAGAAAATATTTCACAACTACTTTAGAAATGTTCAAACCCGATGAATACGGCTCCACATTTTTCTTTGTCGATTTTGATTTTAATATGCCCGAGAATAAAAGCATCTCTTTAGCATATTGGGAAATTGCTCGTTATGTAACTGTATATGAAAAACTATCTGTTACACTTCAATATAATGACGGATTTGTTACCATTCCCACGCCTGTAGGAAATTATTCGGGTACTCTAAATCAATCATGGCTAGCAGGTGTTAGTTACCCCATCGATCTTGGATTTGTTACTCTTAATACAGACTTACTAGCTAAAAAGATTTATAAATCAGATGGACTTGACGTTCAATTAACAACTGTTTGGTTTGTTCCTTTCTTAGAAGGCAAACTTAATTTCACAGGTTTTCTTGATATCTGGACACAAGATAAGAATCTAAGAGCCGGAGCAATTGGAAGTGATAAAGAGATGGTCTTCTTAACCGAGCCACAATTATGGTATAATTTTGATAAACATTTATCCGTGGGAACCGAAATTGAAATAAGCAATAATTTCCTCCCCTTCCAAGATGAAATAAAAGTGAATCCCACAATTGCCGTTAAATGGAATTTCTAAATAAAGAGGATAAATAATGGAACATTATTTCGAGTTTTCTAAGTACAAAACAGATTTTAAGACAGAGATTATTGCTGGTATTACTACCTTCCTCGCTACAATGTATATTATAGTAGTTAATCCGGCAATTGTATCAAATACAGGAATGTCATTCGCAGGAGTATTGACTGCTACAATTTTAGTAAGTGCATTCAGCAGTATAGCAATGGGTATCTATGCCAAAAATCCTATTGTATTAGCTCCGGGAATGGGGCTGAATGCTTTCTTTACCTATTCGGTGGTCCTTGGAATGGGTATTCCGTGGGAAGTAGCTCTAGGTGGAATTTTCTGGTCTGGAATTATATTCCTTTTATTATCTGTTTTTAATATTCGCACGGAAATTCTAAGAGCAATTCCTAAGCAGATTAGATACGCAATCACTGCCGGTATCGGTTTATTCATTACTTTTATTGGATTCGTTAATGCCAAATTTGTGATTGCTAATCCGGCCACATTAGTTGGAATTGGTAAGTTTGATGCTGTTACTATTACCTTCCTAATCGGTTTACTAATTACCGCTTTATTAGTCGTGAAAAGAATTAAAGGTGCTTTAATTATGGGTATTGCAATTACAACCATTCTTGCGATTCCAATAGGCAGATTTTATGGAGATGCATCTGCAATAAATTTTGGTACATCTACATTAGTAACTTTTGCAGGTATTTTTTCAGCACCTGATTTTAGTGTTTTCTTCAAAATGGATTTATTTAATTCACTTTCGCTTGCAATGTGGCCCGTCATTTTTGCTTTCTTATTCACCGACATGTTTGATTCTATTTCCACTTTTATTGGAGTATCGGAAGCAGCAGGATTAATTGATGAAAAAGGCGAACCAAAAAACGTCAAAGAAGCCTTGATTGTAGATGCAATAGGTACTACAATATCAGGAGTTTTTGGCACCTCGGCAGCTACAAGTTACATTGAATCTGCTACCGGTGTTGAAGAAGGAGGTCGTACAGGTTTGACTGCAATTATAGCAGGTTTACTTTTTCTGCCATTTATGTTTTTATCTCCTTTATTATCGGTAGTTCCTTCAATTGCTACCGCACCTGCACTAATTCTTGTTGGTGTATTTATGATGAAGCCGATTACAAAAATCCATTGGGATCAATTCGATGATGCTATCCCTGCATTTTTTGGTATGATTCTAATTCCACTTACATATTCTATTACTCAAGGTATTATTTGGAGCTTTATTTCATGGACTGTCATAAAATTAGCTATTGGTAAATACAAAGAAGTTAGTTGGGTACTTGTGGTTATAGATATATTGGCAATTTTGTTATTAGTATTATAATAAAATCATTAAGCAAAACTTGTGAACTCATCAATTACTAGGATAAAATGTATATTGAACAAGTATGTGCTTCGCAAAAATAGTATCGATCAGAATATTAATTTATAATTATTACTAAAACAGCCGCAAAAATGCGGCTGTTTTTAAATTAACCTAATTATCTAAAAATAACTTTTAGCAAAATACTCTATTCTAAATAAGTGTATCCATATAGTCCCGAACGATAATTAGAAAGAAATTCTTTTCCTTCTTCAGCGGATATCTTACCCGCTTTAACTGATGACGTAACCCAAGTCTCTACAATCCTAACTAATTTTTTTGCATCATACTGAACGTAATCAAGAACTTCGGCAACCGATTCACCGTCTATTATCTGATCAATTGTATATCCTTTTTCATCTACCGAAATATGAACCGCATTAGTATCACCGAAAAGATTATGAAGATCGCCAAGGATTTCTTGATATGCACCTACTAAGAAAACACCTATATAATAACGCTCTTTCGAGTTCATTGAATGAACAGGAAGATAATAAGAGAAATTACGAGTCGAAATAAAATTATCAATCTTTCCGTCAGAGTCGCATGTAATATCTTGAAGTGTCGCTGTCCTATCAGGTTTTTCTTCCAATCTCTGAATAGGGATTATTGGGAATATCTGATCTATTGCCCAGGCATCCGGCAATGATTGAAATAAAGAAAAGTTACAGAAATATTTATCAGATAATAATTTCTTTAGATAAAGTAATTCTTCAGGAAAATGTTTTAGTTCGCTTGTCATCTGATTAATCTCTTTCGCTATTGACCAAAAGAGACGTTCAATTTGTGCTCTGGTTTTAAGATCGAGCAAACCCAAAGAAAATCTTTCTAATGCTTCTTCTCTTATTTGAAGTGCATCATGCCATACTTCAAGCATTTTAGGTTGATTAAGAGATTCCCAAATAGAATATAAATCACGAACTAATTCATGATCGTCCGGTTTTACAGATTCATTATCATCATCCCAAACAGGTACGCTCGAAGATTCCAAAACTTCAAAAAGAAGAACAGAATGGTGAGCAGTAAGAGATCTTCCGGATTCGGTTATAATATTCGGTTGTGGAATTTTATTTTTCTCTGCCACATCCGCCATTGTAGAAACTGCATCGTTTAAGTATTCTTGAATACTATAATTAACGCTGCTATCGCTATTAGATGAACGCGTACCATCATAATCAACGCCAAGCCCGCCACCAATATCAACGAACTCAACTTTGAAACCGTTCTTATGAAGCTGAACATAAAATTGAGATGCTTCGCGAAGTGCTACTTTGAATCTTCTGATTTTATTTATCTGACTGCCAATATGAAAATGAACTAACTTGAGACTATCTTTTAATTTATTTTTTTCTAATAGCTCGAGAGCATCAAGAAGTTCGCTGGAAGTTAAACCGAATTTACTTACGTCTCCGCCGGAGTCTTCCCATTTACCACTGCCTGATGAAGAAAGTTTTACTCTTATTCCAACATTCGGCTTTATTTTATGCTTCTTTGCAATTTTTATAAGAAGTTTCAGTTCATTTAATTTTTCTACTACAACATAAATTCTTCGCCCCATCTTCTGAGCTAAAATTGCAAGCTCTATATATGCTTCATCTTTATATCCATTGCAGATAATAAGCGAATCGCTATCGGTATTAATAGCAATCACTGCATGGAGTTCAGGTTTTGAGCCGGCTTCGAGACCAATATTAAACTTCTTACCGTGTGCTACAATCTCTTCTACTACCGGACGCATTTGATTTACTTTTATGGGGTAGATGATATAGTTCTGTGCTTTGAAATTATATTCTTCAGCAGCTATCTTAAAACTGCTTGCCATTTTTTCAATTCTGCTATCTAAAATATCTGTGAATCTTACCAGTACAGGAGTCGATACATCTTTTAATTGAAGTTCATCTATAAGTTCTCTTAAATCAACAGCGGCACCACCTTTTCGGGGTGTTACTTCCACATTTCCTTTTTCATTGATCGAAAAAAAATTAATTCCCCAACCATTGATGTTGTAAAGTTCCGCTGAATCTTCAATACGCCATTTTCTCATTCTTTCTCTTTTCTTTAAATTATTTATTAAAAAAACAAATATATAAAATTCCACCAAGTATTTTATTAATTCCAATAAAATGATTTTAGAAAGCAAAAATCAAGCCTAAAAAGAATTATAAAAAATTTTTTCTTATATTGATTAGTTATATATTTTTTAATTAGGAGTTATGTGAAAGAAATAAGAAACATCGCAATAATTGCACACGTTGATCATGGAAAGACGACTTTAGTTGACCAGATTCTAAAGCAATGTAGTGTATTTCGTAAAAACCAAGTAGTAAGAGATCAGTTCCTCGATTCAAACGATATCGAACGCGAAAGAGGAATTACAATTCTTGCAAAAAATATCAGTATCCCTTATAAAGACCATAAAATCAATGTAATAGATACACCCGGGCACGCCGATTTCGGCGGTGAAGTAGAACGAGTTCTTAAGATGGCAGATGGTGTTCTTCTTCTTGTGGATTCATTCGAAGGACCGATGCCGCAGACACGATTCGTTTTAGAAAAAGCTCTTGCTCTCCAACTTCAACCGATAGTAATAATTAATAAAGTAGATAGACCCGATAATCGACCCGAAGAAGTCTTAGATGAAATTTATGATCTTTTTATTGAATTAGATGCTGATGAAGACCAGCTCGATTTCCCGGTAATTTATGCAAGCGGAAGAAGCGGTTGGGCTGTAAAAGACTTAAAAGACCCAAGAGAAAATTTAATTCCGCTTCTCGATACGATATTAGAACGGATTCCACCGCCACCAATGCCCGAAGGTACGCTTCAGATTCAAGTAACATCTCTGGATTATAATGATTACGTAGGCAGAATTGGAATAGGAAGAGTTTTTAGAGGAGCACTTAATAAATCAGAAAAAAATTCTATCATTAAAAGAGATGGTTCAGTTCATCCCGTTACTATTAAACAGCTTTTCGTTTTCGATGGTTTAGTTAGAACCGAAGTTCAAGAAGTGCCTTGTGGAGATATTTGTGCTATTGTAGGAATTGAAGATATCGATATAGGCGATACGATTGCAGATTCAGAAAATCCTGAACCACTGCCAATTATTTCTATCGATGAACCAACTATAAGCATGACTTTTATGGTTAATAATTCCCCCTTCTATGGTAAAGAGGGAAAATATGTAACATCACGTCAATTAAGAGACCGACTGTTCAAAGAGCTTGAACATAACGTAGCTCTTCACGTTCAAGAGACAAGCTCAGCGGACGCTTTCAAAGTATCAGGCAGAGGCATTCTTCATCTTTCCATCTTAATCGAAAATATGAGACGCGAAGGCTTTGAGTTGCAGGTTCGTGAACCTAAGGTAATCTATAAAGAAATTAATGGTAAAAAAGCGGAACCGATTGAAGTATTAGTTGTTGACGTGCCTGCCGAATTTGCAGGGAAAGTAATTGAACTTGTTGGGCAGAGACGCGGTGAATTAACTAAGATGGAAAATAAGGGAAATCTTCAGAAGCTTGAATTTCATATTCCTGCTCGTGGATTAATGGGTTTAAGAACTAAGATGCTTACTTCTACTTCCGGCGAAGCTATAATGCATCATCGCTTTTTCCAATATGAATATTTTAAGGGTGCGATTAATAAAACAAATACCGGTGTAATTATTTCAATGGATACAGGTCCCGCTACTGCATATTCAATAGATTCGCTACAAGATAGAGGTAAATTTTTCATTGAACCGGGTGATATTGTCTATAAAGGACAGATCATTGGTGAACATAATAAAGATATGGATGTGGAAGTAAATATCCAGCGAGGTAAAAAACTTTCTAATATGCGTGCTTCAGGTTCTGATAAAGCAGTCAAAATCACTCCTCCTATTCTTTTCACTTTAGAGGAAGCTTTAGAATATATTCAGGATGATGAAATTGTGGAAGTAACTCCTAAATCGATTAGATTAAGAAAATTATACCTCGATTCTAATGAACGAAAAAGATATAATCTCGGCAAAAATCCTACAACTGCTTAAAATTAATAGAAGCCGTCTTAGTTTTAAGACGGCTTTTTTCTTACTTAAAATCTAAAATCAAAGTTATTTATCCCTTTATATCTTTCTCGATTTTAATATATCTTTGTAAGAATAACAATATTCATATTAATTAGAGGAAAGGAATGATTAAGAAAATTGCATTACTTTTATTAATACCATTTATTGTGGTATTCAGTCAAACAGGAGAAGAGAAAGTGACTAACCCGTTTTTTGTGGAATGGACAACACCATATAAGACTCCCCCATTCAATTTGATCAAGATCGAGAATTATATGCCCGCTTATTTAGAAGGGATCAAACAGCACGAAGCCGAGATTAAAGCAATAATTGAATCGAAAGAAGAACCGACTTTTGAAAATGTTATTTTAGCTCTTGATAATTCTGGCGAATTATTAGATAAAGTTGGAAGTGTTTTCGGTAATCTTAATAGCTCTAATACAAGCGAAGAGATGCAGAAGATTTCTAAAGCACTTTCGCCGCTCATGTCAAAACATTATGACGATATTAATCTTAATCCTGTTTTGTTCAGAAAAATTAAAACTTTGTACGACAAGCGTGAAACACTAGGGCTTAATACCGAACAGATGATGTCATTAAAAAATTATTATAAGAATTTTGTTAGACGCGGTGCTAATCTAAACGAAGCAGATAAAGAAAAATTAAGGAAATTAAATCAGCAGCTTTCGATGCTATCGCTTAAGTATGGTGAGAATGTTTTGAAAGAAACAAACTCATTTGAGATGGTTATCGATAATAAAAAAGATTTAGCAGGTCTTCCGGAGACAGTAATAGCAGGTGCAGCCGATGCCGCAAAAAGTAAAGGAAAAGAAGGCAAATGGCTTTTTACTCTCCAAAAACCAAGCTTTATACCTTTCCTTCAATACGCTGAAAATAGAGAATTGAGAGAGAAAATCTTTAAAGGATATATCAATAGAGGTGATAATAATAATCAATATGATAATAAAGAGAATATTGCGCAGATAGTTTCTTTAAGAATTCAGAAAGCAAATTTACTTGGCTATAAATCGCACGCAGATTATATCTTAGAAGAGAACATGGCAAAAAGTCCCGATAAAGTTTATGATTTCATGAAAAAGATTTGGGACCCGGCACTTAAAATGGCAAAGAATGAAGTCGCCGAAATGCAAAAACTTATTGATGCCGATGGTGGCAAATTCAAACTCGAAGCATGGGATTGGTGGTATTACGCCGAAAAAGTAAAAAATGCAAAATATGATCTGGACGAAGAGATGCTTCGCCCTTATTTCAAATTGGAAAATGTAATAGCTGGTGTATTTGGCGTTGCAAATAAACTATATGGAATAACGATTACAGAACGAAACGATATTCCCGTTTATGACCCCGATGTAAAAACTTATGAAGTAAAAGAAGCAGATGGAAC
>CALDDL010000307.1 GCA_937936675.1 uncultured bacterium | reverse complement strand
CCTCTTGCAGCATACCCTAAATACTCTTTGCCATCTTTATTATTTTTTGCCTCCGGTCCATCACATGCACTCAAGCCCCACATCAATTCACCATAACCTTTCCACTTCAATGGGTTCTCGATTGCATATCTCTGCTGAGTTAAAACTGCTCTTCTCGAATTTTCAAAATAATCAATCCCCTTCTCTCTCATATATTTATCGGAAAGATTTCGAAAATCGATAAACATATTTGTGTATTGATGCCCGAACATCGGAGGAAAGATCAGATGATCTAATCCTTGATACGGCTCCTGCCATACATAAGTACTAAGCCAAGTATTATAAGCTTCGGTCGGATTTTTCATCCCCGAACCAGCAGCAAGAATATAGATAAATAGTGATTCATCATATCCGTGCCAACCTCTATTATAAAATCCTTTTTCGGGCGACCAGCCAAGACTTATTCCGTACTTGAATCTTCCATCTTTCAACTGCATGAAATTCCAATCGACTCTTTCAATTAATTTAGTCGAAAGTCTTCTTATCTCAAGCTCTTCGGGTGCCTCCCCTGAATAATACTGCCGACAAAAAATTAATCCTGCTAATAACCAAGCTGTATCAATAGATGATAATTCCGATTTCCATTCCCTCTTGCCATTATTCATCTTTAAGAAATGATAATAAAAACCTTTATATCCCGTAGCATTAGGCGATTTACTTTGCTCTGATTTTAAAAAGAATTTAAGAGTAGCTAAAGTGATATTATATGCCTTCTTCCGCTCTATCCATCCCTTCTCTGCTGCTATTGCATAAGTCGGTAACCCAAAACCCACCGCTGCAATACTCGCAGGTGAATCCTTCGTAGAACGATCTTTTACTAATCCATTCTTTTCATTTACCTCATGAAGAAAATAATTAAATGTCCTCCTTTGAAGGGTATCTAAAAACTCCTTCTGATCTTTCGCAAGCCGATAATCAACTTGTGAAAAATTGAATATTGGGATAAATAATAAAATTAATAAAAGTTTTTTCATTTCAATCTCTCAATTAACCAAGAATTACTTTTACTTCAACCAAGTCTTTCCCACCTACATTCAGAATTTTCGAATTCATTTCATCTCCATTAACAATAACTTTCCTCACGCCTTTTCCGGTATGATATGAATTATCTATTGTAATAAAGTAATGAGTACCTCTGAATTTTCTCTTAACACTAAACGAATTCCAATCCTTCGGAATACAGGGATCAATAATTAATCCTTCTTTCGATGCCCTAATACCAAGAATCTGATCTACTATCATTTTTTGGAACCATGAAGCAGAACCAGTGTACCAAGTCCATCCCCCCATTCCATAATTTGGTGAGTCAGGTCCATCAATATTTCCCGGAGTAACAAATGGTTCGGCTACATATCTATCAGGGTCCATTCCGCTTAATATTGGATTCAATCTTCTGTATGATTCAAAAGTATTATCCTGCTGTTTTAATTTTGCAAAAGCCCAAATAGCCCAAGTGGCAGCATGCGTATATACACCTCCATTTTCTCTTCTGCCCGGAGCGTATCGAGATAAATATCCAATATAATTATCCGGCTTCGAATATGCAGGTGCTAAAAGAAGTGCACCGTTATCCTTGAGCAAATTCTTCTCCGCTGATTCCATCGCCTTTAATTGTCTCTCTTCTGAACCGATTCCGCTTATCACCGACCAAGTCTGAGCATTCAAAAATATTTTTCCTTCCGGTGAATTTTTGCTTCCGATATATTCACCATTATCCTTTGTTGCTCTCCAATACCAATCTCCATCCCAGCCATGTTTTTCTACTGCTGTTTTTAATTTGGCTGCTACAGATAAATATTTTTCTTTTAACTCATTTTTTTCTTCAAGCAACTCGGTAAACTCGATCAATACCAAATAGAAAAATTGTGCTAACCAAAGGGATTCGCCTTTCAAATCGAGTCCGACAGCACTTAAACCATCGTTCCAATCACCAGCACCTATTAATGGAAGTCCTCTTTCGCTAAATCGTGTCAATACTTTTTCTATTG